>CBIMFG010000502.1:0-4602 GCA_966243125.1 uncultured Niastella sp. | reverse complement strand
CATACATACCCACGCGGCCATCGATGCCTTAAAGACCGGTCATATTGGTTACCTGGGCATTGATGTGTATGAGCAGGAAGAGAAATTGTTCTTCCATAATCTTTCTGAAGAGATCATTCCCGATGATGATATTATGCGGTTAATGAGTTTTCCCAATGTACTGGTCACCAGTCACCAGGGATTTTTTACCGATGAAGCGCTTACGCAAATAGCGCAAATTACGCTTCGGAATATTGATGATTTTGAGGCAGGCAAACCATTAGCAAATAAAGTGATTTGAAGCGTTGAATGTATGTAATGTCATGACCACATTTATTTTCTTTATTTTCGATCACTAACGAATTTGCCACATGAAAAAATTGCTTGCTTTGTGCATGGCCATACTACTCATATATGGTTCCTCCGTTGCCCAGTCTAAGGGCGTTATTATTTCCAGTCCAAATAAATTAATTAAAGTTAGCTGTAAACTCGATGGGGAGGGCAAACCCAACTATTCGGTTCAATATAAAAACAGCGTAGTGCTGGAAACTTCGCAATTAGGGCTTATTAGCTCCCATGGCGACTTTTCAAAAGGACTTACACAAATTTCCTATAGTGCACCCACAGTTGTAAAAGACAAATACCAACTGGTAACGGGCAAACGCCAGCTCAATACATATACAGCCAACCGGCAGGTTACTCATTATAAAAATGCCAATGGCCGTTTACTGGATCTCATTTGGCAGGTATCGAACGATGGGGTGGCTTTTCGCTATTATTTTCCCGATACCGTTGCTGAACCTAAACAAATAGATACAGAATATACTTCCTTTCATTTACCCGCCACTGCAAAGGCCTGGCTGCAGCCGATGAGTGTGGCCAAAACCGGTTGGGAACAGGTTAACCCCTGTTACGAAGAATATTATGAAAAAGGCATTGCAGCAGGTACACCTTCGCCGTTTAAAGCCGGTTGGGTATACCCCGCCCTGTTTCAATCGGCCGGTCATTGGTTGCTGATCACCGAAGCCGATATGGATGGTCATTACTGCGGCACCCGGCTGAATAATGATTCGGCCAATACCAATTACCATGTTGCTTTTCCCGATGCACGGGAAGTGATGCCGGGTAAGGGTTTAAAACCACAGTCCACCCTACCCTTTTACTCGCCCTGGCGCATTATAACCATTGGCAGCCTGGCCACTATTGTTGAATCATCGCTGGGCACCGACCTGGCTAAACCCGCTGCTGCCACGCAGAATTTTTCCTTTGCCAAAGCTGGCAAATCGGCCTGGAGCTGGGCGTTGTTGAAAGATGACTCCATTACCTACGATGTTCAAAAACGCTTTATTGATTATGCAGCTGATATGCACTGGCAATACAGTTTAATTGATGTGAATTGGGATACTAAAATTGGTTACGACAGCATTCAATTGCTCATTAACTACGCCAAACAAAAAAAGGTAGGCGTTTGGTTATGGTATAATTCAGCAGGAAGTTGGAATACCACGCCCTATCATCCCCGCAATAAATTGCTTACCCATAAAGACCGGGAAAAGGAATTCAGCCGGTTGGGAAAAATGGGTGTAGCCGGCATTAAGATCGACTTTTTTGGTGGTGATGGCCAGTCGATGATGCAATATTACATCGACATTTTAAACGATGCGGCGGCCCATCATTTAATGGTGAATTTTCATGGCGCTACCCTACCCCGGGGTTGGCAGCGTACCTGGCCCCACTTAATGAGCGCCGAAGCTATTAAGGGTTTTGAATATATCACGTTTGGCCAGCCGGCAGCCAATGAAGAACCGGCCCATGCCGCCATGCTGCCTTTTACCCGCAACGCCTTTGACCCTATGGATTTTACACCCATGTGTTTATATAAAATACCCAAAATAAACCGCCGAACCACTGCGGCCTTTGAGCTGGCCCTGTCGGTTTTGTTCCTTTCCGGCACCCAGCATTTTGCCGAAACCCCGGTGGGTATGAGCCATATGCCAGGGTATGTAAAGGAATTTCTGCGAAAATTGCCTGCCAGTTGGAATGATGTGCGTTTTATAGATGGCTTTCCCGGCGAATTTGTAGTGCTGGCCCGTAAAGCAGGCACCAGGTGGTACATCGCCGGCATAAACGGTTCCAACAAGGAAAGATCGCTGTCGTTTGATCTGGCAGTCCTGAGCGGAGTCGAAGGAAAATCCAAAAAGGCTATTTTGCTGACCAGGGGCGACAATTTTATTGATCAGCAGTCTGTTACCCTTGTACCCAATAAAAAAGAAAACATTACCCTGGGCGCGCACGACGGTTTTGTGATGGTGCTGGAACCATGAGCTAACATTCTCGTTAATATTTACTTAGTTTTTACTTATCTCGTAAAGCCGGGGCCGGTTAAATCGGTACTTTTGCAACCTTGTTTTAACCCTTTTGCTTAGGTGAAAGGGTATTTTCATAATGAGGAAGACGATACATATTGCATTAGTAGGAAATCCAAACAGCGGCAAAAGCTCCCTGTTCAATGTTTTAACCGGCCTGAACCAGCAAGTGGGCAACTTTCCGGGTGTAACGGTAGACAAAAAAGTAGGCACCTGTCAGTTGGCTGATGGGTTGAGTGCTTCTATTGTTGACCTGCCCGGAACCTATAGTTTGTACCCGCGGCGGGAAGATGAATGGGTGGCATACCGTGTTTTGATGCAGCAGGATAAAGATGTGGATGCGCCAGAAATGGTGGTATTGATAGCTGATGCCAGCAACCTGAAACGCAATTTGTTGTTCGCTTCGCAGATCATTGACCTGAAAATACCTGTGGTGGTAGGCCTTACCATGATGGATATTGCCCGCACCAAGGGTATTCAGATTGATGTTCCGGAACTGGAAAGAGAGCTGGGCGTACCGGTAATCCCCATCAATCCCCGCAAAAACAAAGGCATTCAACCTTTAAAAAAAGCCATCGAGCAAACTGCACTGGAATTATACAAAGCGCCTGTTCGCGACTTTATTAATAACGAGGCCCTGGCCCCTGCCGCTATTGGCAGCGTAAAAGAGCTGTTCCCCGAATTAAGTGATTACAAAGCCATTCATTACCTCATTAACCACGAGTCTTTTGCCCTCAACAAATCGTTGCAGGATAAAATAGAGTTGATTGAAGCCGCTAATAATTTCAACCATACCAAAACGCAGGCAGAAGAGATTCTGCAACGGTACCAGCGCATTGGCACCATTCTGAAACAATCAGTAACAGAACCGTCGCCGCTGCAAAAAACCCTGTTCACCGAAAAGCTGGATAACATTTTCCTGCACCGGCGCTGGGGTTACCTTATTCTGCTTTCTGTTTTGTTCCTGCTGTTCCAAAGCGTGTTTTGGCTGGCGGAATATCCCATGAATTTTATTGACTGGAGTTTTACCGAGCTCAGCAACTGGTTCAGTAATGCATTACCGGGCGGGTGGTTAACCGATTTGTTCATAAATGGTATTATGGCCGGGTTGGGTGGTATATTAGTATTTATACCGCAGATCATGATCCTGTTTGGCCTGGTTACCATACTGGAAGATACCGGTTACATGGCACGCATTAGTTTTTTAACTGATAAGCTGATGCGAAAAGTGGGGTTAAATGGTAAAAGTGTAATGCCCATGATCAGTGGGTTTGCCTGCGCCGTACCCGCCATTATGAGCGCCCGTAATATTGAAAACAAAAAAGAACGTTTACTCACTATATTGGTTACTCCTTTAATGAGCTGCAGCGCCCGGCTGCCGGTTTATACCATTCTGATAGGATTGGTTATTCCGAAAAAAATGTTCCTGGGCATTTTAGGTTTGCAGGGGCTGGTAATGATGGGGCTGTACCTGTTAGGACCCATTATGTCGATGCTTGTTTCCTACATTGCCCGCCTGTTTATTGACATTAAAGAGAAAAGCTTTTTCATACTGGAGCTGCCAGTGTATCGCGCACCACGCTGGAAGAATGTAATTGTAACCATGATCAACAAGGCCAAGATCTTTGTATTTGATGCCGGCCGGGTTATTATGATCATCAGCCTTATACTGTGGGCACTGAGCACCTATGGGCCCAGTAAAAGAATGAATGAGGTGAAAGTTCGTTATGAACAACAAGTAAAATTACATCCGGAGCAGGAAGCTGAATTGACCCGGGTAAAGAATACTGAATTATTACAAAACTCCTACGCCGGTATGCTGGGCCACAGCATAGAACCCGTTATTAAACCACTTGGGTACGATTGGAAGATAGGGATTGCCCTGATCACTTCTTTTGCTGCCCGCGAAGTTTTTGTTGGAACCATGGCCACTTTATATAGTGTGGAAGGTGGTGCTGATGCTGATGAAAGCACGCTGATGGAAAAAATGAATGCGGCAACAAGACGGGATGGTACTAAAGTATACACACTGGCAACCGGTATCTCCCTAATGATATTTTATGCCTTCGCTATGCAATGTATGAGCACGCTGGCTATTGTTAAACGTGAAACCCGTAGCTGGAAGTGGCCGCTTATTCAACTCATATATATGACCGGGCTGGCCTACATTATGAGTTTAATTGCCTACCAATTGCTTAAATAAGCGTTAACAAGACGTTTACAAATCTTACATACTTCGACTCTGCTCAGTACAGAA
>CBIMFG010000501.1:0-4625 GCA_966243125.1 uncultured Niastella sp. | reverse complement strand
CAGTTTAAGGTTTAAAGTTTAAGGTATAAGGTCATTGAATTTTGAGGCTCATGATTAACAGCGAATCTCAAAATTCAGGTATCTCCTTATACTTTATACCTTATACTTTAAACCTTGGCATTAATGTTCACTTCCCTATCTTTGGCCATAAAATTTAAAGCGTCAGGATATGGAATACAGAATTTTAGGCCGATCAGGTCTTAAAGTGTCTACAATCACTCTTGGTACAATGACTTTTGGCGGCGCCGGTAAATTTGCGTCGGTTGGCAATGTGGATGTGCCCCTTGGCCGTTCCATTATTGATTATTGCGTGGAGCAGGGTGTTAACCTGATTGACACTGCCAATATTTACTCAGCCGGTTTATCGGAAGAGATCATTGGCGAAATACTGAATGGCAAACGTCCGGGCAATATGCTCATTGCCTCCAAAGCAAGAATGCCACTGGGCACCGGCGCTCCTAATGATGAGGGTTTTTCAAGATACCACATCATTCAGGAATGTGAGAAAAGCTTAAAGAGATTACGTACTGACGTAATTGATATTTATTATATGCACCAATGGGATGGTCTTACACCGCTGGATGAAATGCTGGAAGCGCTGGACACGTTGGTGAAGCAAGGTAAGATCCGCTACATCGGCTGTTCTAACTTCTCTGGCTGGCATACCATGAAAGCCCTGAGCACCAGTGCAGCTCACAACTATCAACGTTTTGTTACCCAGCAAATACATTATTCGCTGGAAGCAAGAGAAGCGGAATATGAATTGTTACCAGTTGGTATTGATCAGGGTTTGGGTGCATTGATCTGGAGCCCGCTCGCCGGTGGTTTGCTGAGCGGAAAATATACCCGCGACATGCAAACCCGCAAAGAAGGCCGTTTTGCTGCTGGCTGGACAGAACCCCCGATCCGGGATTTTGATCGCCTGTGGAATATTGTAGATGTACTGAAAGCCATTGCTGCCGAAAAACAGGTAACCCCTGCACAGGTGGCACTGGCATGGGTGTTAGGCCGCGCTTCTGTTACTTCATTAGTTATTGGCGCCCGCAACCTCGACCAGGTGAAAGATAACATCAAAGCTGCTTCAGTAACTTTAACGGAGAAAGAAAGAGAACGTTTGAATGAAGTAAGCCGCCTACCAATGCTGTATCCTTACTGGCACCAGGCTGCGCTGGCGAAGAACCGGTTAAGCCCGGCTGATAAGATCTTATTGGACGAGCATATTTAATACGAAGGCAAAGGGCAGAGGGCAAAGATGGACTCGCGAACTTTGTGTAGTCAATATTAATAGTTAAAGCCGGCAACTTAGTAAAAAGTTGCCGGCTTTTGTTTTCTCTCTGCCTTGTATTTGCTTGCATCCGCCAGCTGGCGGATTGTGGCTTGAAGCTGTCTTCTCCCCCCGCCTTTTAAACAAACAAAAAAACGCCTTTTAAACAAAACAGCCCGCCTCCATTCAGCGCCACCTTTGCATTAGAAAAAAATAGCTGATATGGAAGTAATACAACATTTACAACACCCTATTGATTCAGGGTTTAACGCAGCCTCCACTACCAGTGAGGTTATTGCAGGCATCGATCTTACAGGAAAAACAGCCATTGTAACAGGCGGTTATGCCGGTATTGGGTTGGAAACCGTAAAAACATTTGTACAGGCCGGCGCCCGGGTAATTGTACCGGCGCGCGATATGAACAAGGCACAGGCCAATTTACAGGGTATTGAGCGGGTAACTATTGAGCCCATGAACCTGATGGATGCCGCTTCCATCGCCACTTTTGCCAACAAATTCCTGGCATCGAACAATGCCCTGCATATACTGGTTAATAATGCAGCCATTATGTGGACGCCCTTACAACACGACAGCCGCGGTAACGAATCGCAGTTTGCCACCAACCACCTGGGTCATTTTCTGCTCACACAGGGCTTGTGGCCGGCTTTAAAAAACACCCGCGGTGCACGGGTTGTCAATGTTTCTTCGCGCGGCCATTTTGCTTCACCGATACATTTTGACGATCCCAATTACGAACGCAGACCCTACGATCCGCAAACAGCCTACGGGCAATCGAAAACTGCCAATATTCTTTTTGCTGTTGCATTGAACAAGCGAGCACAGGCATATGGCATACAATCTTAATCCTTGCATCCGGGAGCTATAGTAGGTACAGATCTGAAAAGAACGATGTCGATGGAAAAATTGCTGGAAATGGGTGTGGTTGATCAGGATGGTAACGCAATACATGATATTTCAAGAGGGTTGAAAACAATACCTCAAGGCGCGGCTACCACGGTATGGTGCGCAACCAACCCTATATTGGAAGGCAAAGGCGGCGTATATTGCGAAGACAATAATATTGCAGCACTGCACACCAGCGAACAGGATGTAAGTAATTCGGTAAACAGAACAAGGTTTAATGGCCAAGGCGTAATGGCTTATGCCATCGACGAAACCAATGCAGAAAAATTGTGGACGTTAAGTGAGCAATTGACAAACACCTCTTTTAATTTGTAAGCAGTATGGGACAACCGGAAACGTTATATCAAAGTAAGGTATTTCTATCGTGCACGAGGCAAAAAGATTACACCCGGGAACTGGTACTTGACCAGCATGCGCTGTCGCATATTATCACGGGCACCTTTACTATTACCGATGCCAGTGCTACCTATACCTTTTATCCTGGCGACACCGTAATAGTACCAAGAAATTTGCCTTTACGCGTAGGCAAAATACCTACAGGCGATGAACCTTTCCGGTCTGTTTCTATTTATTATTCTGATGAAGTACTGCGGAAATTTTATGCTGAACATCCGGCGCAAACCATACCACATCAACCAGCCAACTTTATGGCTATACCCCCGCATCCGTTGCTGGAAAGCGTTTTCAACAGTTTGTTGCCTTATTTTGAGCTGCCCGATGGATTGCCGAACGGGCTGGCGGAAATAAAAATACTGGAAAGCCTTACGATATTGAATGATGTGGCGCCGCAGGCAGGCCAATTATTGGGCTCCTTACAGGAACCGGGTAAGGTTGACCTCGTTGGCTTCATGGAGCAAAACTTTATATACAACCTGCCATTGGAAAAATTTGCCTACCTCACCGGTCGCAGCTTAACTACTTTTAAAAAAGATTTTAAAACGGTATTTCATGATACGCCGGGCAGGTGGTTAACAGCTAAACGCCTGGAGCTGGCCCACCATCAATTAGCCATACAAAAAAGAAAACCCTCCGACATCTATCTGGATGCCGGGTTCGAAAACTTTTCGCATTTTTCGTATGCCTATAAAAAGAAGTTCGGGTATAGTCCGGCGAATAGCTGATGCACCTTACCAATTATTTATTTCCTGCATTGATGATACCGCAACCAATGCGACTGCCTGAATTGCCACTGGGCTGTGTGGTGTAATCGTCTTTACCGGAATGAACGATCACCGATTTATTGAGGATATCTGTTGTAGGCGCGCCACCAATTGACCAGAGATCTGTCTCTATTTCAATACTGCCTTTGCCATTTTTATCCAGTTTCACGTTGCCAATATCGCCGGAATGATAACTGGAGCCGCCCCATTTGCCATGTTTGGCGTTGGTAGGATTCCAGTGGGCACCAGCGGCTTTGGCGGTATCGTTGCAGTTACCGGCTTCATGTAAATGCACGGCTACTTCTTTATTGGCTTTTGAGGGAACAGTTAATTCAAGCATCATTTTCACCTTGCCATTGTTTACCGTAAACTGGGCTGTGTCATTTACTGTTGTATCGGGCATGGTGCCTGAGATGGTAGCCGTAGCCGAGTTGGCAGCAACCGTAACAGCACCCGTGTTGGCAGCAAGTGAATCAGCAGGGGTAGTTGTGGCGGTGGAATCGCTGTTTGTTCCTGTATTTGACTGGTTGTCGTTACAGGCGCTTAATGGAAAGATAAAAAGCGCGGAAAGGCAGCTGCCAATAAGGGCGGCTTGTTTAATGGAAAGGATCATCTTCATAAATAGCTTAGTTTTAATTGATGATCTATGCAAAACAAAAGCCAAGCCGCCGCGGTTGGCGGCAGCCTGGCTTCATTCCATACTTATGGTATTGGTTTCGTAGGCCGGGTAGCCGTTAAGGCTATCTCCTTCTTAAACATCTTCCCGCCATCCTGCGTCAATCGTAAATAGTAGTCGCTGGTACATTTGGTGCCGTCTTCATCGAGTGCCCAAAAGCCTGAGCCGGCTGGTACGTCATTGGCGGTTTCGGCGGTTTTGGCGATTTGGTTTCCTTCATTGTATTCATCGAACATACTAATGTAAATGCCCTGGCAACCGAGGCGCGTCATATTATAAAATTGACGCCACATAAAATCGCCATGGGCGCGGTGCCGCGATTGTAAATCGCCCGGCAATACACATGGCTGATAGTCGATGCCATTCTGTTTGCAATAGGCCAGATCGGGTGTATTCACGTTTGCATAAAAATTATCTGCTTCTGATGCTTTTGAAATGCGGCCCACCATCCAGGGCGATAACATGTTGAATGCTTTATATACACTCAGAAAACCGGGGCGCGAATCGCTGGTTTGGTTCAACCAGTGTGTGGGTACCCCACCAATTACATAACAACCCTGGCCTTTAAAGAAGTTGATCACATCCAAACAGGCAGTGGTGG
>CBIMFG010000500.1:0-4630 GCA_966243125.1 uncultured Niastella sp. | reverse complement strand
TGGATTGGGAACCCTGGGTACCCCCATTGCAGAAAACATTCTGGCAAGCGGACATGAATTGTATGTATACAATCGCACGGCCGCTAAAGCAAAACCATTGGTTGAAAAAGGTGCCATTGAAATGGGTTCGGTAAAAGCACTGGCCGCTGAATGTGCGTACATCATCACTATGGTATCAGATGATAAAGCATTAAAGACCATTACCGAAGGTGCAGATGGTTTGATAGCGAATATGCAGCCCGGTGGCGTACACCTTAGCATGAGCACCATATTACCGCTAACCGCAGAAGAACTGAGCAAATTGCATACGCAAAATGGTTCTCAATATTTGGCTATCCCCGTATTTGGCCGGCCCGATGCAGCGCGTGCGCGTAAACTGAACTTTGTTGTTTCTGGCGATGCGCAACTGCGTCAGCAATTTGAACAACTGTTAAAAGATGCAGGTGGCGCCGGTGTATGGGATTTTGGCGACAGCATTACCGCAGCCAACATAGTTAAATTATGTGGCAATTTTACCATTGGCGCTGCCATGGAAGCCATTGGCGAAAGTGCTGCCCTGGCTACCAGCAGTGGAATTGATGCGCATAAAATGTGGAATTTCTTTGGTCAAACCATCTTCAATACCCCCTTATATCAGAACTACAGCAAGATCATAGTGAACCAACAGTTTACCCCACCCGCTTTTAGTATGCAGTTGGGCTTAAAAGACATGAACCTTGTTTTATCACAAGCCGAACAGGTGAATAAAAATATGCCCCTCGCCGATTTGTTGAAACGTCATATGCAGGAAGTTATTAAGAAAGATCCGGAGATTGATTGGAGTGCGGTTTCTTTGGGAGGACAATAGTTCCGGGTTTCGAGTTCCAGGTTCCGAGTTCAAAGTTCTTTGTTCTAGGTTCTTTGTTCTTTGTTTATGTTCTTAAAAGGGCCAAAGCTGTTTAAAACAACTTTGGCCCCTTTTTAATTTGTATTTCCTTTATCAACCATATCCACTACGTCAACTCTATCAACACGGTTTTCCTTGTTAACGTGTTAACTTGTTAACTCGTCAACTGGTTAACCCTCCTCCCCATTCCACCGGAACGCCAATTACTTACACAAATAGTAATAAATGTATAGCTCCCATAACCCCGATAAATAATAAAAACCGCTTGGCCGATCCGTATAAATCATTATCTTTGGAAATAGTTGTTTAGCTAACTATTTTTTTATGACTAAACGAATCATTAAAAAAGTAGCTGTATTAGGCAGTGGTGTTATGGGGTCGCGCATAGCCTGTCATTTCGCAGGCGCTGGCGTTCAGGTGCTGTTATTAGACATGGTGCCCAAAGAAGCTGTGGAAAGTAATAACAAGACCGCCCGCAACAAACTGGTTAACGATGCATTGCAAGCTGCTTTAAAAAGTAATCCTTCTCCTGTTTACACTAAGGATGTGGTGAAGAAGATCACCACCGGTAATTTCACCGATAATATGTCGGCTATTACCGGGTGCGACTGGATCATTGAAGTGGTAGTGGAACGGCTTGATATTAAACAACAAATTTTTACAGAAGTAGAAAAGTACCGAACGCCGGGCACGTTGATCACTTCCAACACATCGGGTATTCCTATTCACCTGATGGCCGAAGGCCGAAGCGACGACTTCAAAAAACACTTCTGCGGAACGCACTTTTTCAATCCTCCCCGTTACTTACGGTTACTCGAAATAATTCCCACACCGCATACCAATGCAGCAGTTGTTGACTTTCTGATGCAATATGGCGACCTGTATTTAGGTAAAACCACTGTGCTGTGTAAAGACACGCCTGCATTTATTGCCAACCGCATAGGCGTATACGGCATTATGGCCATCTTTGGCCTGGTTGATAAAATGGGATTAACCATCGACGAAATTGATGCATTGACCGGCCCCATTATTGGCCGCCCCAAATCGGCCACATTCAGAACAGCCGATGTAGTGGGCATTGATACGCTGGTAAAAGTAGCCAAAGGGGTATATGAAAATTGCCCCGGCGATGAACACCGCGATACCTTTGTTATTCCTGCCTGGTTGGAGAAAATGGTAGCCAGCAATCAGCTGGGCGACAAAACCGGACAGGGCTTTTTCTCCAAGAAGAAAAGTGCAAATGGCGAAAAGGAAATATTTACGCTCGACTTAAAAACATTTGACTATAAACCCCGCACCAAAGCAAAATTTGCTACAGTGGAAGCGGCCAAACCCATTGATGACCTTAACACTCGTTTGAAGGCATTGGTAGCCGGAACCGATAAAGCGGGCGAGTTCTACCGTCATTTTCATTACGGACTGTTTTCGTATATCTCACACCGTATTCCCGAGATCTCTGATGAGATCTACCGCGTTGATGACGCCATGATGGCCGGTTTTGGCTGGGAAATTGGCGCCTTTGAAAGCTGGGATGTACTAGGAGTTGAAGGCACGGTAAAGAAAATGAAAGAAGCCGGTTATTCCGTTGCCCCCTGGGTAAACGAGATGCTGGCAGCCGGTGTAAAAGGCTTTTATAAAGTTGAAAACGGCAAGCGGCTGTATTACGATGTGGCCTCAAAATCATACAAATCATTGCCTGGTGGCGATGCATTTATAGTGATGAAAAATTTTGAGAACCAAACCGTATGGAAAAACAGCAACTGCCGGCTCTACCATTTGGGCGATGATGTGTTGGGACTGGAATGGAATACCAAAATGGGCAGTATTGGCGGTGAAGTGCTGGAAGCCATTCAAAAATCGATAAGTAAAGCAGAACAAAACTATAAAGGACTGGTTATTGCCAACGATACCGCCAACTTTAGTGCTGGCGCCAATGTGGGCATGATTTTTATGTTTGCTATAGAGCAGGAGTATGATGAATTGGATATGGCCGTTCGCATGTTCCAGAACACCATGATGCGGGCACGTTATTCCTCAGTTCCGGTAGTAGTGGCGCCCCATGCCCTTGCCCTGGGCGGCGCCTGTGAGTTAAGTTTGCATTCCGATAAAGTTTGTGCAGCCGCTGAAACCTATATTGGGTTGGTTGAATTAGGCGTAGGCCTGATACCCGGCGGTGGTGGCACCAAAGAATTTGTGTTGCGTGCAGCCGATGAAATGCATGAAGATGAACCGGACACCATTACACTGAAAAACAGATTTCTTACCATAGCAACGGCCAAAGTGGCTACCTCAGCCGCAGAAGCATTTGAACTGGGCATTTTACGCAAAGGAAAAGACGAAATTGTATTGAACCAGGGCCGCCGCATAGCTGAAGGCAAAAAGAGTGTGATTGAACTGTTCGACAGTGGGTATGTTACCCCGGTACAGCGTACCGATATAAAAGTACTGGGCCGTTCGGCACTGGGCGCATTGTATGCCGGTATCAATGGCATGTGGCGGGCAAACTATGCCACCGACCACGATGTAACGGTGGCTAAAAAGCTGGCGTATGTAATGTGCGGTGGCGATCTAAGCGAACAAACTTTAGTATCTGAACAATATTTACTGGATCTGGAAAGGGAAGCCTTCCTGTCACTTTGTGGAGAGAAGAAAACCCTGGAAAGAATTCAAAGCGTTTTAAAAGGCGGAAAGCCGATCCGCAATTAGTATAGATAACCAGGCGTCACATGAGAAAGTTAGGCGTTCCGTTAACCCGGAACGCCTTTTTCGTTAAATTGGGTTATGGGCGAAGCCGAATTATACACTATCACCAACCAGCTCATCATTAATTCTGTTATCTTCTTTTATGGAGATGCGGCCAGTAAAGACCTTGCCTGGCAAATAGCCAACGATATTGGTAACCACTGGAACGAACCCAAAGCCCAGGTAAAGATCCGCGGCCATCTGTATACGGTTCAATTTGAAATTGATGGCATTTATGAACCCGACCTTAACCCCGAAAAGGTTTGGTACAATGTGAATCCCCGCTTTAATTTTTTTCGCATTGAAGAATTTGCCACTGGCGATATTTCCTTTGTTGATGGCTTGGGCAGTAACACCGGTTATTTTAAACTGGACAACTTAAAAAACGCCACCACCACAGCGCCGCATGAATATGGGCACACCTTAGGGCTCAATCACCCTGCCAACCTCGACATCAGGGGAAAGGGCGTACCCGGCATTATGTATCCGCGCGGTACCATTGTTGACCCGGAATTTCAATATGAGCCCGGGGCCCGGGCTGGTGATAATAAAAATGGCGGCACCATGCACCCCAAATTTCGCCAGGTATTACCATCTGATATAGAAGACTTAAAACTACATAAACTGTTTTTTACCAATGGGAAAGCAGTGGTGGGTGATTTTTCCAGCGTGTATCATGAAAAGCAAACACCGGTAAATTCATAAAACCCAATTTTTCCTGGCCTTCACCGGTAATATTTATCCGGCTGTAGCGACATACTGATAACATCCGATAAACAGGTAACCATGGCAATTCTTACCGTTGAGAATCTACATAAAAATTACGGCTCTATTCAGGCATTGAAAGGAGTTTCTTTTTCCGTACCCAAAGGATCGGTTTTTGGCGTTCTGGGCCCTAACGGCAGTGGCAAAACGACCCTGCTAAGTATTGTGCTGAATGTTTTAAAAGCCTCCTCCGGTTCATTTAAACTGTTTGATGAAACACCCACGCATGTGCACCGG
>CBIMFG010000499.1:0-4640 GCA_966243125.1 uncultured Niastella sp. | reverse complement strand
TTCATCTGGAGCATCGGCAACGAGATCCGCGAACAGTTTGATAGTACCGGTATCTCCCTTACAAAAGAACTGGTGGGCATAGTAAAAGCACTCGACACCACCAGACCGGTAACATCGGCCCTCACGGAAACGGATACTACCAAAAACTTTATTTATCAGGCCAACGCCCTTGACCTGATGGGCATGAATTACAACCAGCAGTTATATCCTGAATTTTTGCAGAAATACCCTGGTAAAAAATTCCTGGCTACAGAAACTATGTCGGCCCTGGCCAGTCGCGGGCATTATGATATGCCGGCCGACAGTATGCGATTCTGGCCTTTAAAAGGACAAAAATTTGTGGAGAATGGCAATCCGGATTATACCGTTTCTGCCTATGATAATGTAGCTGCGTATTGGGGTTCTACCCATGAACAAACCTGGCGTATTATAAAACAATATGATTTCTTATCAGGATTGTTTGTTTGGTCGGGTTTCGATTTTCTGGGAGAACCCGTACCCTATCCCTGGCCGGCAAGAAGTTCATATTATGGAATTATAGATCTGGCGGGTTTTCCCAAGGATGCTTATTATATGTATCAGAGCGAATGGACCAGCAAAACAGTTTTGCATTTGCTGCCGCATTGGAACTGGCAATCGGGTAGGGAAGTGGATGTATGGGCTTATTATAATAATGCAGATGAAGTGGAGTTATACCTGAACAACCGTTCATTGGGCATTCGTAAAAAACAACCACTTGATTTTCACGTGCAATGGCGGGTAAAATACGAACCCGGAACGTTAAAAGCCGTATCGCGAAAAAACGGTAATATAGTTAGTACAAAAACCATCAGTACGGCGGGAGATGCTGCAAGACTGGAAATTGTGCCAGATAAAAAAATCCTCCATGCCGACGGAAAGGACCTGTGTTTTATTACCGTTCGGATTGTTGATAAAAATGGAAATTTAGTGCCTGATGCAGACAATAAAATTACCATTGAAACCGTTGGTAAGGGCTCTCTGGCCGGTATGGACAATGGTTACCCCGTCAGTATGGAATCGTTTAAAGCTGCCTCCCATAAGGCTTACAACGGTTTATGCCTCGCCATTATTCAGGCAGGATCACAGGCTGGAACTGTTCATGTAAAAGTTAGTTCTCCAGGTTTGCCGCCGATAAATCTTGTACTGTTAACACAATAGACATACTAAAAATGTTTACTCCCGCGTTTGTTAAAAAATAGTAAAATGTTCCATCATTTTAGTGAAACCTTACATTGTTTGCAGAGATGGTCAACTGTACCTTTATTCCGTTATATAGGAATAGTAAGCAGACTACAATGCTAATATTGGTTAAGAGGTCCTGAGTTATTGTATTCTGAAGGAAATTTGAACGATTGAGCATATGAAGCGTGTTGCTTGCCCGGTCTTCCTTATTCGCAAAGTTTGATATGGCATTCTTTATAGCCAGCAATTATCACAAGCGCAATATCCCGGTCAAACGAAACACTCTCCTTGCGAAATCTACACAAATCAACAAGACAGGCTTAGATCCCACATTAAGAAGTGCACATTTTACTGGAACCTGATTCATTTGAAAATATATTCTGTTTATAGAATACAAGGTCCGTTACACGCAATCAATAAACAGATAGAAGAATAAACGCATACTTAACTAAAAAGAAAAAGAACTGCCGGCATTGGGCCGTTAGTGCATTTTTTTCGCAATAGTCTATGATGAAACGTACAGGTACTTTATATGTAGCATTGGTTACGCTTACCATATTAATGATGGTGCTGTCTGTAACGCTGGTTTCTGCACAAACAACTCCCGCCAAACAAACTAAAGAAGACTACAAAGAAGTAATTCAAAAAAGAGCTGAGAAGATCGTTGCAGCTTTAGGTAATACTGATGCTGTCTTTAATAAAAAGGTATCGGCTGTTGTGGCCGATCAATACATTGCGCTGGGTAGTATACACGATGGGCGTAATGAAAAGATCAAAGCCATCAAAACAAAAGATACCGTTTTAACGGCTGATGATAAGGCTGCTATTGAAAAACTGACAGCCGATGCCGACAAACAACTCGAGAAACTGCACGCTAAATACCTGGCTAAATTATCGAAACTGTGCACCCCCGAACAGGTGGAAGGTATTAAGAATGGTATGACCTACAACGTATTGAACGTTACCTTAACGGCATACCATGAAATGTTACCTAATTTAACCGAAGAGCAAAACAAGCAAATTGTAGAATGGTTAACCGAAGCGCGTGAACATGCTATGGATGCTGAATCATCTGATAAGAAGCACGCCTGGTTCGGAAAATACAAAGGTCGCATCAACAATTATTTGGCTAAGGCCGGCGTTGATATGAAGCAGGCAGAGAAAGAGTGGCTGGAACGCACACGCGAAAAGAAGGAAGCGGCCAAACAAGGTAAATAATTAGCATTCACTAAGTATTTCTCAATAGCAACTGGGAACTGCGTTAAAGTAACGCATATTCCTTACTCCGTATACTTAAAATTGTATGACAATCTCGTTAAAACCTAAATCATTCACCCGCAAGAACATTGCAAAAAAGTTTTTTCAGTCCTAAAAACTAATGCTGTATGAATCTGCAACTAACAAAAAAGTTTTCCCTATCATTTATCCTGCTGTTGCTGATAACAGTGGGCAGCTTTGCCCAGGTAAGATCAGTGACCGGGCAGGTAACCGACCCCGATGGTAAGCCTGTACCAGGTGTTACCGTTGTTGTTAAAGGAACGGCTGGAAACGTAATTACCGATAAAGAAGGTAGATACAGAGTAATGGCCTCTCCCGAGCAATATCTTGTATTTTCGTCTATCGGTTTTAGTAACAAAGAAGTAAAAATAGGAGATCACCCAACCGTAGAGGTGAGCCTGGTAAGAACCGATGCACAGCTCGATGATGTGATCGTAGTAGGTTATGGTTCTCAAAAGAAAGCCCACCTTACCGCTGCTGTTTCTTCTATCAAAACCAAAGAAATTGAAGACCTGCCCGTAGGTAATTTAGGTGCTGCGCTCGCAGGCCGGGTACTGGGCTTGAGTGTAAGAGGTGGTACAGACCGCCCGGGTTCAAGAGCATCTATCGTTGTTCGTAATCCCATCACCGCAACAAAAGACGGAGGTGGTGTTATGCCGTTATATGTAATCGATGGTATGATCCAGGTTGCTCCTGATGGTAAAAATGATGATACCCAGTTCAATAATCTGGACCCTTCTGAAGTAGAGAGCGTTACGGTATTGAAAGATGCCGCTGCCGCTATTTATGGTTCGAGAGCGGCTACTGGTGTAATTATCGTAACTACAAAACGTGGTAAAAGTGGTACGCCTAAATTCACCTACAGTGGTTCTTATGCTGTGAATGATGAAACATACCGTACCAAAATGTTGAGTGCTTACGACTATGCCAGATATTTTAATATCATGAATGGTCCTAACGGACAAAACTATACAGGAACTTCACCACAGGATTACTTTTTCTCAGACGATGAGTTAGAGCATTTCAAGACAATCAACTATGACTGGCTCGATCCTGTTTGGAAACAGGGGCACACGCAACGTCACACGGTAGGTGTTAGTGGTGGTAACGACAGAGCTACTTATTTTGCCAATGCCAGCTATTATAAACAGGATGGCAACATTGGTTTTGTTGACTACAAAAAATACACATTAAGGGCTGGATCTGATATCACTGTAGCAAGCGGTTTAAAAACCGGTATTACAGTGGCTGGTAACTTCGACGATCTCAACAGAACCTTCAACAAGGTGAACCAGGAAGATATCGATGATGATTACCGGAACCTGTTGGTGGCTCCCCGCTATATTCCTCCTGTTATAAATAATTTACCAGTTAAGTTACCCAGTGCTTCCAATGATAAACTGGGTGCTTATAACTTTTACGAGCTGAACAGGTTGCGTAACATTACAGAGACTAAGAACAAGACCCTGATGTTGAACCTGTATGCTGAATATGAACTTCCCTGGGTAAAAGGTTTGAAGGCTAAAGTTACTTATGCCAGAAACTTCAATACATCAAGTGGAACACAGGTGGGAACGAAATATACTTTGTATGATTGGAATCTGACCGGAACCAATCAACATATTTACGATGACGGCGCTACCGTTAAGAGCAGCGCAGTTTATCAAAACGGTAACCGCCTGTACTATTCTGATGTAAACGGAGAAACCGTACAAACAAACTTTTACCTGACTTATGCGCGTACTTTCGGCCGTCATAACATCAGTGCGCTGGTAACCGCTGAAAAAGGTGAAGCCTATTCAAATGAGGCGGATGTGTGGAAAGCTGACCCGGTATTAAGTACTACTGGTCAGTTCAATAGTGCGTTTGGCGCCATCGATGGTAAAACACAAGGCGCTGAATCAGGTACATTGGGATATATTGGTCGTTTAAACTATGCTTTTGCGGATAAATACCTGTTGGAGTTCCTGTTCCGTACAGATGCTTCTACACACTTTGCTCCTGAAAATTATTGGGGCCGTTTCTACTCACTGAGTGGTGGCTGGGTAATTTCCAATGAAACTTTCTGGAACTCAAATGCAGTTAATTATTTAAAAGTCAGAGGATCATGGGGTTTACTGGGTAAAGATGATACCAAAGCATGGCACTGGCGCCAACGT
>CBIMFG010000498.1:0-4656 GCA_966243125.1 uncultured Niastella sp. | reverse complement strand
TGCTACAAGGGCAAAGCCTAACGAAGGCAACATCACTTTTACACTTCTATTATTTACTTCCATTACCTGACCGGTTTGTTGCTCCAGCGGTCCGTTTATAATAGTTACTTCGTCGTTGATATTTACATCTATTCTTTCTACTTGTATGTGTTCGTAATCTTTCAGGAACTGCTTCACAATTTCAATTTCTTCATCACGTATTACAGCGGGTTTTCCCTGAACAGTTACAAATCCAATTACGCCATCAGTTTGCAGTACGGGAATATGTGCTTTGGGCGCCAGGCGTACCAGGACGTACGACTTAAATAAGGGCTCCAATATAATCTTTTTTCGATCACTCCAGTTTCTTTCGATCTTCTGAATCGGACAATAGTTCTCAATTTGTTTCAAGCCCAACAAGTCTGCTACTTTCTTCTCCCACCGGGGCCTGGTGTATAAGGCATACCAACGCAAGTTTGTATTCATTTTTCCGGTTTAAAACACGTTTCAACGCAAAGCTCCCGCTTCCCTCAGTCACATTTGTTACTGAGAATAAAAGAAAATTCTATAATCAAAATCCATAAAAGTCAAGTCAATACCCAAATCACTCTCTCTTCTGCGTTTGTCACGAGAATATCAGATTGTAATAGGCTATTGAGGTGGTCCAAGAAAACAAAAACGGTACACAAGTAAATAGTAAACCAGAGGCTATTCGAAAGGGATTGGTTCAGAGGCTTTCGAAGGAAATCGGGCCAATGGGGTGATTCGAAAGGAAAATCGGGTAACGATCGGTAATTACAGAGGATGTTGGACGATCAGAGGTTAATGAAGTCGCTCAAAAGTAGAAAGTTTTTTGATATTATGCAATATCAGCCGTTGATTTTTATATACCATAATGTGGTAATCTCCAAAATACCCATTCGGCTTTAAATGGAAATAGACACATGTCAATCAATTAGTAAGAGGTACATATTGTAAGTTATAAGTGTGTGTTATTAAACTGTGATCGTTGGTATAACATTCATTGGTAATATCAAGGTGAAGGATGAAGGTTTAAGGTTTAAGGTTTAAGGTTTAAGGTTTAAGGTTTAAGGTTTAGGCCTCAAAAAGAAAGGCGCAAAACCTCAGTGTTGAGTTTTTGCGCCTCCTACTTTCAGCTTTAGGCTTTTGCCTTTAAGCTGTATTTGGCTTGTAGCTTGTAGCTTGCGGCTTGTAGCTTGCAGCTTGTAGCTTGTAGCTTGTATTCAGCTTACGGCTTACCGCTTAAAGCTTACAGCTGTTTTAACGATCGTGCAATCCCCAATTCCAACCCCCGTAATTCTGCTAAGCCGCGCAAACGTCCTATGGCTGAGTAGCCGGGGTTGGTTTTTTTAGTCAGGTCGTCGAGCATTTGGTGGCCATGGTCGGGGCGCATGGCCAGGTTAACCTGTCGTTGTTGCATTACCTGTACCAGGCTTTTTACCACGCTGTACATATCCACATCGCCTTCCAGGTGATTGGCTTCGTAAAAGTTACCGTCGGCATCGCGTTGGGTGCTGCGTAAGTGAATGAAATTAATGCGGTCACCAAACTGTAACACCATGGCAGGGAGGTCGTTATCGGCCCTTACGCCAAATGAACCGGTGCAAAAGCAAAGGCCGTTGCTGGCATTGGGCACGGCATCAAACAACTGTTGAACCTGCTGGGCGGTGCTTACCACCCGGGGCAATCCGAAAATAGCATATGGCGGATCATCGGGGTGAACTACCAGTTTTACCCCAACCTGGTCGGCCACAGGGGCTACCTGTTGTAAAAATTCGATCAGGTTTTGCTGCAGTCTTTTGGCGTCTATGCCTTCATACGTATCAAGTGCCGCCTGAAACTGTTGCAGGCTAAAGCTTTCTTCACTACCAGGCAAACCGGCAATTACGTTGCGTTGTAACAGGTTCTTTTCCTCCTCGCTCATACCAGCCAGGCGATCTTTTGCTTTAGCCAGCTCGGCAGCAGTATAATCTTTTTCGGCGCCGGGTCTTTTCAACATATATACGTCAAATGCCACCATGGCAGCTTTTTCGAACCGAAGTGCTTTACTGCCGTCTTCAACGGTGTAGGCCAAATCGGTGCGCGTCCAGTCGAGCACGGGCATAAAATTGTAGGTAACCACATAAATGCCGCAGGCTGCCAGGTTGCGAATGCTTTCGCAATAGTTGGCGATGTATTGTTTGTAATTCCCTTTTTGCGTTTTTATTTCTTCATGAACGGGCACGCTTTCAACCACCGACCAGGTTAACCCTGCCGCTTCAATGGTTTGCTTGCGTTTCAGGATCTCTTCTTTTGTCCATACGGTGCCATTGGGTACGTGATGCAATGCAGACACAACACCTGTACAACCAGCTTGTCTGATATCTGCCAGGCTAACCGGGTCGGAAGGGCCGAACCAGCGCATAGTTTGTTCAAATTGATACATAAAGTAAATATTTAGAGCGCATTTTTTACAAGGATACAATTTGTAATGATCACATACTTCAACATCATTAGCAAATTCTTTGCAAACGTTTTCGAAAAATGTTGCAAAAATAGCCCGTAATTGTCAATCTTTGCAAGGGAAGGCTCCTCTATGGATCAAGTGAATTTAAAGAAGTTAGCGAAAGAATTGAACCTGGCCGTTTCAACGGTTAGCCGCGCTTTGCGCGACAGTCATGAAATAAGTTCGCAAACCAAAGAACGCGTGCGCGAATTAGCCTTGAAACTGGGGTTTCAACCCAATCCCCACGCCAGTAGTTTACGCCAGAATAAAAGCAAGACCATTGCCGTCATCATCCCTGAAATTGAAAATAATTTTTTCTCGCAGGTCATCAATGGCATTGAATCGGTAACCCCCAACAAAGGATACCATGTACTCATTTACCTTTCGCACGAAGATTATAACAAAGAGCGCGACATTTTACAACTGCTGCGCAATGGCCGGGTAGATGGGATTATGATCTCCATGTCGAACACGACCAGCAATTACGATCACATTGAAGCCTGGCGAAAGGCAGGTATTCCGGTAGTGCTTTTTGACCGAACCAGTGACGAGTTGGATGTGCCCAATATAATGACCAACGATGCCGAAATGGCTTTTAAGGCCACGGAACATTTGCTGAAAAGAGGCTGCAAAAACATCGCTTTTTTGGGAATGGCTGGCAACCTGTCTATCAGCAACCGGCGCAAAGTGGGCTATCTTACTGCGCTGGAAAAATTTAAAGTGCCTATCCCACCGCATATTGTTGAGCTCACCTCAAAAGACTATACCAACCGCGACATATTGCGAAAACTGTTGCAGGGCCCACAACGCCCCGATGGCATTTTTGCAGCCATTGAAAAGTTTGCGGTAAACACCTACGAAGTATGTAAGGAAATAAACCTGCATATTCCGCAGGAGGTGAAGGTGATCAGTTTTTCGAACCTGCAGGCGGCTGCCTTATTCGACCCTGCACTTTCTACTATTATACAACCGGCCTATGATATTGGCCGCGAAGCAGCCAGCATTTTGTTTAAACTGATAGAAAAGAAAATGCTGATGCCCTATGAGAAAAAAATGATCCTGCCTTCGCAATTAATTGAACGGGCGTCCACCGCCATCCCCTCCCGGGAGGGGTAAGGGGTGGGTTCTCCCTTTTGTAAAGCATACAGTCCGTAATTAACAATTATTTGCAACCTTCGCTTATCGTTAGTATGTTTATTATAATGAACTTATTCATATTATGAACGGAATTGCTGGATATATCAGTTGGATAGTGATCATTGTGACCGGCGTGGTCTCTTACCAGGGATTTAAAAGCCATTTCTTTTTTGAGAAATACGAATTTGGTGTTGACAAGGTTCGCCTGTACCGGGATTACAAGAGACTGGTAACCTCAGGTTTTTTGCATGTGAACTGGATGCACCTTATTTTCAATATGCTGGGTCTGTATTTTTTTGCAGATCTGTTGGTTGGCCAGTTGGGAGCATTTGGCTTTTTACTGGTTTATTTTGGCAGCATGGTGGGCGGCAACCTGCTTTCACTACTCATCTATAAAAATCAGGGCGATTATACCTCTGTAGGTGCTTCCGGCGCCGTAAATGGCGGCGTTTTCGCCGTTATTGCCTTGGACCCCGGCATCAGGATCTTCTTTTTACCCGGCTGGCTGTTTGGCCTGCTGTACATTGGCCTTACTATTTATGGGGTACGTTCAAAGAGAGACAACGTGGGGCACGAAGCGCACCTCGGCGGCGCCATGATAGGTATGTTGTTAGCCATTGCCCTGCAACCTGCGGCCCTGGTTGAAAACTGGGTGACTATTTTAATCATCGCGGTGCCTACACTGGTGTTCATTTACCTGATCATTACCCGGCCGCATATTTTAATGATCGACAACCTGTTTTACAATACGCATACGAATCATTACTCCGTTGATCACAAGTACAACGAGAATAAATACAACCAGCAACAGGAAATTGACAGGATCCTCGACAAAATAAACAAACGGGGCATGAACAGTTTGAGCCAGAAAGAAAAACAAATGCTGAAGGAGTACAGTAAGAAATAGCAGCTCCACCAAACATTACCTTACCAGAACAAATCGCTTTATGAAGAAATCCAGTTTCCTGCCATTCGTATTCCTGTTGTTAGTTTGTCCGTTTATAGCAGCAGCTACTATAGATTCCACTTACACA
>CBIMFG010000497.1:0-4658 GCA_966243125.1 uncultured Niastella sp. | reverse complement strand
AAGTTGCAGCTTGAATTTGATACTACCCAGTCAAAGGTAAATGCAGCATCCAAAGAGATCGGGCAGTTAATGGCAAAAGGACAAAAAGAAGCCGCCGACACACACAAGCAGGAAGTGGCTACTTTAAAATCAACGTTGCAACCAATAGCCGATCAACTGGCAGAAACAGAGAAAAAGTTGCAGGAGCAGATCGTAAAACTGCCCAACCTGCCCTCTGAAAAAGTACCACCCGGCAAAACACCTGAAGAAAATATTACCATCCGCGAAGGCGGTAAAAAGCCTGAACTGCATGCGGGTGCGGTTCCACATTGGGACCTCGCTAAAAAATACAATCTCATAGATTTTGAGCTGGGTAATAAAATTACCGGCAGCGGCTTTCCTGTGTACATTGGCAAAGGCGCCAAATTGCAACGCGCACTTATTGCCTACTTTTTAGATTATAATACCAATGCCGGTTATACTGAGGTTATGCCGCCGCATATGGTGAATGAAGCGTCTGCCTTTGGTACCGGTCAGCTGCCCGATAAAGAAGGCCAGATGTATTTTGTTACCGAAGACAATTTTTACCTGATACCAACAGCCGAAGTACCGGTTACCAATATTTATCGTGATGAATTGTTAAAGGAAAGCGACCTGCCGGTAAAAATGACGGCTTACACCCCTTGTTTTCGCCGCGAAGCAGGTAGCTATGGTAAAGATGTACGTGGCCTGAACCGCCTGCACCAGTTCGATAAAGTAGAAGTAGTACAGTTAGTTCATCCTGATAAAAGCTACGACGTACTGGAAGAAATGGTAGCCCATGTTGAAAAACTGTTGCAATCGCTCGAGCTGCCTTATCGTATTTTAAAATTGTGCGGTGGCGATATGGGCTTTGCCTCTGCATTGACCTACGATTTTGAAGTATACAGCGCTGCACAGCAAAGATGGCTGGAAGTAAGTTCTGTATCAAACTTTGAAGCGTACCAAACCAACCGCATGAAAGTACGCTATAAAGATGCCAATGGTAAGAACCAGTTGGTGCATTCATTAAACGGCAGTTCTTTGGCCCTGCCAAGAATTGTTGCCTGTTTGTTAGAGAACCACCAAACCGAAACCGGCATTCAATTACCGGCTGCACTTCATAGTTATTTCGGCGCATCACAGATTAACTAATAGCTGTATACGATAATTTCTCTTCTAATTTTCTTAACATAAATCTTTGCTAAAGGGAGTATGCAGTAGTGTATACTTCCTTTTTGATTTTCATATTTGCTGTACCAAAAACCTAAGTAAATATGAAACAAAGATTTTTACTCGCGCTTGTTTTCGTTTGTGCATTTATGGTAAATTCCCAGGCCCAGATTAGTAAAGGTACTGTTTGGGTAGGTGGTAGTATTGGCTACAACCAAAACAAAGTTGACTACAAGGACACAGCAAGAAATGCTAAAACAAGTTCATTGAGAGTTAGTCCCTCGATAGGTATTGCTGTTAAGGATAATCTTATTATTGGTATCAGATTAAGCTATGGCCATGACAAATCGAAAAACTACAGTTATGATGGGGAAGGTAAAACCAACTCATACGGTGGTGGCATTTTTGTACGCCAGTATATACCTGTTATTAGCCGGTTATATCTTTTTGGTGAGGCCAGCGTTGCGTATACATCCCTTAAAGCAGAGAGCACTAGCAAATTGTATGACGGATATGGAAATTACATTAAAGAAAACATTATTGCTAAGTCATGGGGTACAGATTTAAACGTAACGCCAGGTCTGGCCTTTGCTATCACTAAAAAATTCCAAATAGAAACTTCGCTTAATAGTCTGTTTAATGCTGGCTACTCTAAAACCAAAAATTCAACCGACAGGCCAAATCCGTCTAATAATTTTAACCAAACAATAGATCAGTTCAATGCTGGAATTTTCACCGACGGTAAAGTTCAGTTCAATGTCGGTGTGCGCTTTTTACTCTAATTCCAAAGGTTAATATATTTCGCACCTTCAATGGGTCCGCTGTAAAAGGCGGGCCTTTTTTTAGCCTCCCCCGCCCTCTCCGCTAGCTGGCAGCGGGGTTTTCTTCCCCCTCTAATGGAGGGGGACGGGGGAGGCCATATTAATTTAAAAGAATTCGTTAAACTTTTAACAAACGGGGTGGTCACAGGGCAAATCGTTCAGTAATGATTGTAACACCCCAGTTAAAAAATCAACACCTGTTATGGCGTGCCGGGTTTGGCCCAATGGCCGAAGAATACCAGCAACTGGCAACCGCCACCCATAAATCCTATATTAATTCTCTTTTTAAAGCCTCAGCCAAAGGTCCCGAAATGATTGATGTGGCCGATAGCGCTCTCAAAGGATTGATTATGGGCCTGCAGGAAGCAGGTAAACAAAAAACAACCGGCGACGATAACCAAAAAAGAAAGATCCGCCAGCAGTCGCGTGAAGATCTTAAAAACCTCAACATTACCTGGTTGAACCAGATGGCAAACAGCGAACAACAGCTGCGCGAAAAAATGTCCCTGTTCTGGCATGGGCATTTTGCCAGCCGTAATATCAATATCCTTTATCAGCAACAACTGCTGGATATTATTCGTCAAAACGCCCTCGGCAATTTTGGCGATCTGCTGCGCGAAGTAAGCAAGAGCGCATCCATGATCAACTTCCTCAACAACAATCAAAATAGAAAAGGCCATCCCAACGAAAACTTCGCCCGCGAAGTAATGGAGTTGTTTACTATGGGGCGAGGCAATTATACGGAGAACGATATTAAAGAAGCCGCCCGTTCCTTTACCGGCTGGGGCGCTAACATTAGCGGAGAATTTGCATTCAGAAAGTTTCAGCACGATGATGGGCAAAAGACCGTACTGGGTAAAACAGGCAACTTTACTGGCGATGATGTACTGAATATTTTACTGGAACACAAGCAAACTGCCACCTATATTACCCGTAAAATATACCGCTACTTCGTGAACGATGTGCCCGATGAAGCGCATGTAACGTGGCTGGCTGATCGCTTTTATAACAGCAGTTACAACATTAAAGAATTAATGAAAGATATTTTCACCAGCGATTGGTTTTACGATGCCAAAAACATTGGCTGCCGCATTAAATCGCCGGTTGAATTGATTGTTGGTATTCGCCGGGCATTGCCTATGAAGCTGGAGAATGAACAGGTGCAATTATTACTGCAACGCCTATTGGGACAGATCCTGTTCTACCCACCCAACGTAGCTGGCTGGCCTGGTGGTAAAAACTGGATCGACAGTTCTTCCCTGATGTTTCGCCTGCGCATTCCGCAATTAATTTATGATAACGATGAAGTAGCGCTTACCCCTAAAGATGACGACGATCAAATGATGGGCATGAAAGATATGGCAGGTAAAGAAAAAGGAATGGGTAAAATGGGCAAAAAAGGCGCACAGGTTATTTCAGCAGCAGTTGATTGGCAAACCTACCTGAACAAATTTGAAAAAGTTCCCCGCGAAAAATTGATGAGCGCCATTGCAGGCATCCTTATACAAGGTGTCGCCCCGGTTGATGAAAAAATTATTAGTAAATACGTTGATTCATCGAGCAGAGAGAATTATATAAAGAGCGCTACTATTCAATTAATGAGCACTCCGGAATATCAGCTTTGCTAAATGTTGAATATTGAAGTGAAGGCAGGAAAATGAAAATGAAGAACAGAGAAATAAAGAATGAAAAAGTAAAAGCAAAAAACTGAGTTCGCAAACTTGAAACCTGGAACTCGGAACCTGGAACTCGAAACCTGGAACTCGAAACCTGGAACCTGGAACTCGGAACTTGAAACTTGAAACTCAGAACAAAAAACTTAGAACTTATTTTATGTTAATAAAACGGAAGCAATTCATACAACTAGGTTCTCTTGCTACGGCGTCAATGATGCTGCCAAAGTTTTTGAAAGCATTTGAACAACCAGCCTTTGTTCCTCAGGGAAATAAAGTAGTAGTGGTGTTACAATTAAGCGGCGGTAACGATGGTTTAAATACTGTAATACCTGTACGAAACGACATCTACTATAAATCAAGACCGCGCCTGGGTATTGCAAAAGAACAAGCTTTATTAGTAACAGACGAAGTGGGTTTACACCCGGCCTTAACCGGTTTTAAAGATCTGTATAATGATGGCAGCCTCGGCATTCTGAACAGCGTGGGTTATCCTAATCCTGATAGGTCACACTTTAGAAGTATGGACATTTGGCACAGTGCCAGTAACAGCAATGAATATGTTTACAGCGGTTGGTTAGGCCGTTATCTCGATGCGCAGTGTGCTGGCTGTGACAAACCTACGCAGGCATTGGAAATTGATGATGTATTAAGCCTGGCTATGAAAGGCGAACATGTAAAAGGACTGGCCATGAAAGATCCACGCCGGTTGTTTGCTTCATCAAACGAAAAGTATTTCAAGGAAGTGGCGGCCAGTCATACTGCAGACAATGATGAAAAACCGGTTGACTATTTATACAAAACAATGGCCGAAACGGTAAGCAGTGCTGATTATATTTTTAAACAAAGCCGGCTTCACCCAAGTAGTACAGAGTATCCTAAAACTGATATGGGCAATAGTTTAAAAACAATTGCCAGTCTTATTTTTTCCGACATCAATACCAAAGTATATTATTTATCACTGGGAAGTTTTGATACCCAGGTAGGTCAGGAA
>CBIMFG010000496.1:0-4661 GCA_966243125.1 uncultured Niastella sp. | reverse complement strand
AATAAGCGAGAACGCACAAAGCAGTCCGGCAACTGCTGCAGCGTAAAAGATGGGTTGAAGAATGTATATATAATGTTTGTTTAGGACAACAAGCCCTCCCGAGACGTCGGAAGGGCTTTGTTGTTTTTATGCTATAAGGAATTCATGTTCTATTAGTGTTTTACAGATTTCTTCCATATGGCTATGGTCTGTTCCGCAACAACCACCAATCACTTTTAACTCCGGCAACAATTGAAACAGCTGAACATACCCTGCTGCCAGCAGGCATTTGTCGCCGGCATCTAAGGTTACAGACTCATCCAGTTCTGCATGGCTTTTAAGGGATGCATTGGCCCTGATGCCCTGTACGCGGTATTTCCAATCACCTTCTTGTTCCAGTTGCGGTAAAAAATGTTGCGGGTGCGCGCAATTGATCATAAAATGTTCAGTATAGTTGTCAGTTGCCTGATCCGTTTTTTCAATAGCATCCTGTAACAACTCACCGCTGGGCAGTTTGCCATCGGTTTCTACGGTGAATGAAATAACTACAGGTAGTTGCAATGATTGAGCTGCCTGAATAATGCCAATGGCTTCTTCGCTGTAGGTGATGGTTACTGCGGTTACAATAGCTGCGCCGGCCGCAGCAAAAGCATTTATCTGTTGCAGGTGATATTGCATGGCCTGTTCGGTGGTCATGCGGTTATCGGCTTTGTACCCATCGCCTCTGGGACCAATGTTTCCACTAATTATAATGTGTGGTAATGTTTGTGCGTAAGACTGTGTTAGTTCCTTCACGAAATCTATTGATTGTTTGTTCAATGCAAACAATTCATCAGCGGTGTAACCCAGTTGATCGCCCCAATCGGCGTTGGCCCGCCAGGTGGGCGATTCCATTACGAACCCTAACTGGTATTGTGCTGCCAGTGATAGATATGGTTGAAAGTATTCCTCAAAAGCTTTTCTGCCTGCTTCATTTTTCAGCAACTCAAATGCTGCAAAACAATTCAACGATATTCCTTTGTTAAAGATCAGCGTAGTTTCCAATCCGCCGTCGGTGAGGTAATACATTTTCCTGAAAACAGCTGCCGGGTGGTATGTGTTTTCCATTTTTGGTCAGTTTGAAGGTGTTCTAAAAGTTACCCCTTTTTTAAGCGACACTCAAATGTTTTTTGCGTGAAAATCTTACTGCCACTTCATTTGCCTGATCTTGGAGCCGGTACCTATTAGCAGTTTTATATATGGCCCATCGTAATTGTATTCGGGGGCATCGTCGGGCTGGTGGCCATTGAGCCTTCCTTTGTTAACGCCGGGCGATAAATTATATCCTACTCTTACACCCAGGGTCATGTATCTGTTGAATTGCGGACAATTCCATTTATTATTATTTAGCATCATTATTTTTTCCAGCTGAACGCCCAGGTCAAAGGCTGCATTCGAGCACCGGAGGGTGGAATTATAACTAGGTATAGTCCACGATTGTTTTTAATTTGTCGAATACTTTTACAAAGCCTTCAAACAATACATCCTGTACCTCCGCATCGTATTTCAGGTACCGCTGGAATAGCCTGGCCATTACGGTTACGTACCGTTCATACAGGAGCTTTTCGCTCATGCGGTCGCGTCGGAGGCAGGCTGCTATGAGCTCCTTAACTTCCAAATAATTCCGGGGTTTGTTTTATAGTAGTATAATGCGGGAAATAAAGTGAACGCTGCATGGAAGTTGTAAATAAAAAGGATTTAAGCTATTCAGGCAAATGGTTCGGTTAGTATATGTTGTTACCTTTTAAATATTATTAACGAAATTTTGGAAATCGTTGATAACCTGAGTTTGAAATATTTAATTTTTTTTATCTTTTTGTGGTACGAAATTCGCATAAGACCCAACCATCAACCCCATAAGTATGAAGTACGTTTTTTCTCTGTCCCTTTTGTTATTGTCTGGTATTGCTATGAAAACCAATGCCACCACTCCTGTGCCTGTGGTATCAACAATTGCTACCGATTATTCAGGCATGGCCAACGATGTGCTTAAATATGTTAATGATTATCGTCGCAAAAAAGGTTTGTCGCCCCTGGTTATGAATGCAGTAATGAGTGCGGAAGCGTTAAAACACAGCCAGAATATGGCCTCGCGCCGTACTTCCTTTGGCCACAATGGTTTCGACGGCCGTTCAAACAGAATTTCTTCAGCTATTAGTAATATTTCAGAAGTAGGCGAAAATGTTTCCATGGGCAGCACCTCTGCCAAAGAAGTTGTTGACAACTGGTTAAGAAGCGCCGTGCACAGAGAAAACATTGAAGGGCACTACAAAATAACCGGTATTGGCATTGCTGCCGATAAAAGAGGTATTTTATATTTTACCCAAATATTTGCAATGAACTAATGCTGGTATTGGTATGCGATCCCATTTGCAAAGGGCGTCCACCAGCAGGCTTTTTGACCGCAGGCTTTTAATGCATCATTGGCCCAGGTATTACAGGTATGAAATAAACTATATTTACCGGTTGCTTCATAAAAAGCATCGTGATCGCCGTAGGGTTCTACTGTTGTAATAGCAATGGGGCTGCCTGAAGAAGTTGTTTGCAGGCTGTTTTCAATGAAGGTGATCAACCGTTTGTATTGGTCATTGGAGAGTTCCACCTTTACGCAATTTTTTCCTTCTTTTACCTTGTGAAGATAGTTGGTATGTACGGCTGTAGCGCTCATCCAGAAGGCAGCTTTTAAGGCAACGCTGGCTTTCAGGTCGGCCATGGTACGCGTTTCCAGATAAAACCCTTTGTCGCCCCAACCAAAAGCAATATAATTGAACGCCGTGTCGCAGGTGCGGGTATTGGTATACAGAATGCTTTTACTCCAATCTTTCACTGGTGTTTTAACGGGTAGTATCAGATCGGTATGAACAGGAGTTGTTTTGATGTAGATAGGAACCTGGTGTGCGGTATTGGCCTCGGCCTTAACCGTTATGTGTGATAACGCCCAGGCACTACCCAGGTACAGGAGTAAGAGCAGGATAATAGTTAAAAGGGTATAACCCGTTATTTTGAAAAACTTTCTCATGTGGTTATTGATAATCTTAATTCCGCAAACCACATGAAAGTAACCTATTTTTTGTATAAATAACAAGTATGTGTATTAGTAATGCGGGTGGATTAACAGATAGTTATCAAGCTCAATACCCACTTACATTATTGGACCATAATTACCCGTATAGTTCCTCCCGCATTTGTACTAATATATTTTCGATCCTGTCTTTATCAGGCATGGCTGGCAAAGGACTTTTTTCGTAGGCTGTTTCTATTTTCAGCATCAACGAATCGGCCATTACCAGCAGGTCATCGTATTGAAATTCTCCCCGCTTTATAGAAAGCAGTTCCTCACGGTTAGCCCGCTTCACGTTTATTTTACCTTCCCGCAATATTTCTTCTGCCACCTGCAGCAGTCTGATGGTATGCATCATGTTCTTGGCATCGTACCCTTTACCATGGTCTGAATTATCCTGGTAACGGGTTTCGTTTCGCTTTTCAACCCACTCCCAGTATTCGCGGTATTCTTTACAGTACGATGAATAACCTTCCAGGTTAAAGAACAGGTACGCGCTTTCTTTTTCACCTTTTGGAATGGATGATAAAGAAACCTCATTGGCCAGCTCCGAACTCATAATGCCCCGGTAACGGTGTTGGTTGGTGGCGTCATAAAACAAGGCATACAATCCTTTTGAATGTGGAATGCTGGTGAGCCCGCAATTTTCCTGCGGGTAATTGTTTTTAGTCAGCCACTCCGGTAAGGGAATGGATTGATAGCCCTGCAGAATGAAACAAAAATCAAGTACCGTTTTACGTATCGGGTCAATCGGGTTTACGATCTTCTTTTTGTAGCCTCTTGCTTTTTTTACTTGTGTAAGAGCATAACCGGCAAAAGTTTCCCTGCAAAGCTTTGAAAGGAACAGCTCCATGGGCAACCTGTTCATGATGGGGTGCCTGTACAGGATACAATCTTCAGGCGTTGCCAGCAGTTCCACTATATTGGGGTTGTTGCGGATCAGCAATTCAACAAAACGCCCCAGCTCATAATACACCTCATCGCTGGTTTCATTACTGATCTGCGGAATATATTCCAGACCATAAAACTGCGCTTTAGGCAGGTAGTAAACACCCCTCAGATCTGTGTCAGACTGAGCGGTGTTTAATCCATATGCTTTGCTGCCGCTGATGCATTCAAAAAGCAGCAGCCCCTTCTCTTTTATATCATTGATGGTCATAACGCGTAATGGTTTTTATAAAAAATGCGTCCAGGTGGTCAGCAGTAAACTGATCGCGTTTTACATTCGTACTTGCTTCGCTTACATGGGCAAATTCCTGATCTATGTATGATCTCAATTCATCGCTGATGGTTATTACAAAACCTTCCGCGGCATCGGCTTTTAAGGTGATCAAATCACTCACCTGTTTTTTTATTGCATCGGGCAACAGCGTCATCAACGGCCCAATGGTCATGGGTGCAATGGTTTGTTTTTCCAAACACCATTTGGCTGCCAGCAGCGGACGAAGCACATAGAACAGTTTCTTGATCTTTATTTCGTTGCCGTTGTCGATGGTATCCATAGCGCCCCTGGCAATACCAAGGTAGTGGTGAATATTGGAAACCTGGCCAAAATATGATTGGCTCAGGGCCCACAGGTCGT
>CBIMFG010000495.1:0-4670 GCA_966243125.1 uncultured Niastella sp. | reverse complement strand
TTGATGGTAAAAGTTTCTACCTCGGGCAACACAGCGGTGAGGTCTTTGCTTTGCAGATCGGCCGGTAATTTTTTATGATACCAGGCTGTGGCCGCATAATAAGGCAGGCTTAGTGCTGCATCAACGGGCCCATTGCGATCGATGCCCAGGTCGGTGGGTGAAACCAGTATTACGCCATTCAGGTACATCCACTGGTTGTTTTGTAACTCCAGCGCCAGGCCCGATACACGGGTGGTACCATAGCTTTCACCAATAAGGAATTTAGGCGAAGCCCAGCGTTTGTACCGGCTTACAAAAGTGCTGATCCAGCCGGCGAGGTATTTAATATCCGCATTCACGCCAAAAAAGGTGGAGTTGGGAATTTCCTTATCGGCCATGCGTGAAAAACCGGTATTCACGGGGTCAACGTACACAATATCGGCCACATCCAGTATAGAGTGCGGGTTATCTCTCAATCCATAGGGTTGAATGGGATACCCTTCATCGTCGATCTTTAACATGCGCGGTCCTGTGTAACCGATCTCCATCCAAACTGAGGAGGTGCCGGGGCCGCCATTGAAGGAAATTACCAACGGGCGGGCGCTCAGGTCTTTTACATCTGATCTTTCATAATAGGTATAAAACACACCAGCCAGCGGTCTGCCATTTTCATCCCACACCGGAATGGTACCAGCCGTAGCGGTATAAGGTACGCGTTGTCCTTTTATGGTTATGGCATTGGAAGTGGTAACACTGCTGTCGAGCGCCAGGCGAATGGCGTTGTTGTTATTATCCGCCGTTTTTGTCGCTTTAGGCGGCGCAGGTTCTGTTTCAGATCTTCGTTGTTGAGCTTGCAGGGATAAGGCAAAGCCTGGAAGGATTGCCAGTAATAGCAAAGTTTTTCTCATGATTGATGTAGTTGTTCTGGTTTTGAAGATATCAAATTTAGCCGTTTAAGCGGGAAAAAGGCTGTCAAATACACAGGTGGTCAATATGTATGAATTAGCCGGCTTATACCTTATATTTGAGGCACGTAAACCAGTAAACTACATGCAAATACGAACTGTTGCTGAAATGATTGCCGCCGGCACTCCGCCGGAGATCTTATTCTGGGTTGGTTGTTCTGGAAGTTTTGATCAGCGCGCGCAAAAGATCACTAAAGCTTTTGCAACCATTCTTACCAAAGTAGGGATCAATTTTGCCGTATTGGGTAAAGAAGAATGCTGTACCGGCGACCCTGCCCGCCGGGCCGGTAATGAATTTATGTTTCAGATGATGGCTTACCAGAACATTCAGATCCTGAATAACTATGGCATCAAAAAAATAGTAACAGCCTGCCCCCACTGCTTTAACATCCTCAAAAACGAATATCCCGAACTGGGTGGTAATTATGAGGTGATACACCATACTACCTTTTTACAACAATTGCTTGATGAAGGCAAAATAACCCTGAAAGAAGGCGGCGCCTTTAAAGGCAAACGCATTACTTACCACGATAGCTGTTACCTGGGCCGTGCCAATGATATTTACGAAGCGCCACGCAAAGTGCTGGAAGCGCTGGATGCTGAACTGGTTGAAATGAAACGCTGCCGCACAAAAGGTTTGTGTTGTGGGGCTGGCGGCGCGCAAATGTTTAAAGAAGAAGAAAAAGGCAACCTGCGTATTAACCAGGAGCGCATACAGGAAGCATTGAGTACCGAATCAAACATTGTAGCATCGGCCTGTCCGTTTTGTAACACCATGTTGACCGATGGCGTGAAATTAAAAGAGAAAGAAGAATCGGTAAAAGTGCTGGATGTGGCGGAACTGGTGGCTGCCAGCATGGTGTAAAGGCGAACAGTATATGTATCAAAAATGAACAGTTATAACTATTAATTGCATTTACTTCATTGTAAATCAATATCATTTACATTGGCATATTACTGGTTGAATTCCCCAGTATGCTCACCAACTTCTTTAAAACAGCCCTCCGTAATTTCTGGCGGAACAAGACATATAGCTTTCTGAACATATTTGGCTTGTCGGTAGGTATTGCCTGCGCAGCCCTCATTTTTTTATGGATTGAAGACGAACTAAGTTTCGACCAGTTCAATGAAAAGAAAGACCGTTTATACTTCGTTCGCGAAAACCAGAAATATGAAACCTACACGGCCACCTTTGGGAGCACGCCCGGTTTACTGGGACCGGCCATACAGGCTGAAATTCCGGGCATCGCCAATAACTGCCGCATCTCTCAAGGTAATATGAGCCATCTTCTCACCATTGGTGATAAATCAATGTATTCGTATGGCCGGTATGTGGACTCTTCTTTGTTTTCCATGTTCACCCTCCCTTTTGTACAGGGCAATGCAGCAACAGCATTTAAACAATTGCATTCCTTAGTGATCACTGAAAAAGCAGCCAGAAAATATTTTGGGGACGATAAAAATGTATTGGGTAAAACCGTACAACTTGACAATAAGCAGAATTACATAGTGAGTGGTATTTTAAAAGATATACCCAGCAATTCAACCCTGCAATTTGAATGGGTGGCGCCTTTTGAGATCTATTTTCAGCAATACGAATGGTTGAAAAGCTGGGGCAGCAATTCCTTAGGTACATATGTTGAACTAAAGCCCGGCGTTCAACCGCAGTCTGTAAATAAGATATTATACAATTTCATTCAAAAAAGAATTCCTTCTTCTATAGCCCGTCCTTTTTTACACAGCATGAACGACTGGCGGCTGTATAATAAATTCGATAATGGCGTACAAACCGGTGGCGGCCGCATTGAATATGTTCGTTTGTTTTCCATTATTGCAGGCATCATTTTACTGATAGCCTGTATCAACTTCATGAACCTTTCCACTGCCAGAAGCGAAAAAAGAGCCAAAGAGATCGGTATCAGAAAAGTGTTGGGCTCAGGTAAAAGAGATCTTGTTTTTCAATTTCTGGGCGAAGCCCTGTTAATGGCATTGGTAGCAGGTATAATTGCGCTGCTTATTATGACGCTTGCCCTGCCCGCCTTTAATTTACTCGTGGAGAAAAATTTACAACTTGGCATTGGCCGGCTTTCGCATATTTTGGCATTGCTTGCAATTATATTGATCTGCGGGCTGCTATCGGGCAGTTATCCTTCCTTTTACTTGTCTTATTTCAATCCCATATTTGTAATAAAAGGATTAAAAACCAAAGCAGGTAGTGCAGAAATGATCCGGAAAGGGTTGGTAGTTTTGCAATTTGCCGTATCTATTATGCTTATTATAAGCACCATTATTATTTACCAGCAGCTACAGCATGTAAAAAGCAGAAACCTGGGTTTTGATAAGAATAACCTGTTGCAAACAGATGCAGTTGGTACTGTTGGCCAGCACTATGGCGCCATTAAACAAGACCTGATAAACTCAGGCATGGTTGAAAATACAGGACTGAGCGATTATACAACCATTTATGGCGGCAATAATACCAGTGGTCTCACCTGGGAGGGCAAACCAGTCAACTCGAAAATACTGATCTCACAACGAAATATAAGCACCGGTTTCTTTCAAACCTCGGGCATGAAGCTGTTGGAAGGAAGAGATGTTACCATTACTGATACCGCTGAAGTAAACAAATCGTTAAACGCTGTTATTACCCAATCATTGGAAAAGCTGATGGGCCCCGGCAGCGCCCTTGGTAAAAAACTTTGGTTTAATGAAGATACCAGCGGGTTTAGTATTACGGTAGTAGGTGTTGTTAATGATTTTTTATATGACAACATGTACAGCAAACCAGACCCTGTACTGTTTTACAGTGTCAAACCCGAAAATGCATCTCAACTATATATCCGGTTTAAGCCACAGGCCAATATTGAGAAAGCATTGGCCAAAGTAGAAACGATCCTGAAGCAATACAATCCTGCTTATCCTTTCTCTTATGAATTTGTAGATGATCAGTTTAAAAGCATGTTTAAAAGTGAAGATCTGATCAGCAAACTTTCCAGAACATTTGCTGCGCTGGCCATCTTTATTTCCTGCCTGGGTTTATTTGCATTGGCCTCTTATGCCACAGAGCGGAGAACAAAAGAAATTGGGGTAAGAAAAGTACTGGGCGCTTCCATTGGCAGTATTACTACCCTGCTGTCGAAAGATTTTCTGAAACTGGTGGTGGTATCATGCCTGGTGGCGTTTCCCCTGGCGTGGTGGGTTATGCATACCTGGTTGCAGGATTATCAATACCGCATCACTATCAGCTGGTGGATATTTCCTATAGCCGGTGTGGTAGCAGTTTTAATTGCCGTACTTACCGTAAGCTTTCAATCTATAAAAGCCGCCATTGCCAATCCGGTAAAGAGTTTGAGAACGGAGAAGAAAACCTCAGGAGATACAAACCTCAATCCTATCCATTATTTTAGTCATCATTAATTCAATTATAAGTTGAATATCCATTTTATGTAAAGGTTGGTGATACTGCTTTTTCAAAAAGGGTTGTTGATCGTTATGATTTACCAAGGTAAAGCTATACCAGGTGTCCTGTATTTCCAATTTCAACACTAGGTGCTCATTATAGCTTTCTAATCCTGGCTTCTTAAACCCAAATAAGCTATAATAAAATAGGGGTTCTTGAGCGTTTCGTGCGCTTGGTCAGAGTATGGCTTTGGCAGCGTAAGTTCAAAATTGGTGATAGCCTTACCCTGACGCAGGTGTAGCTGGCTTTCTATCTGCATAACTAAA
>CBIMFG010000494.1:0-4673 GCA_966243125.1 uncultured Niastella sp. | reverse complement strand
CAGCCAGTACCCGGTATTTGGCCGATGGCGATTTTCTGCGCATCCGCAACGTTACATTCGGTTACAATATACCGGCAAAACTGTTGAGTAAATTAAAGCTGCAACGGGTACGGGCCTATGTTACCGGACAGAACATTTACACGTTTACAAAATTCAAAGGTTTTGGCAACCCGCAGGGAAATGGCGGTGGCGACAATGCTACCAACAATGGTGTGGAAACGGGTACTTATCCATTGGCAAGAAATCTTTCAGTGGGTGTAAACTTAACATTTTAAGAAAACTACTATGCAACTTATAAAGAAAAAATCAGCAACGATTGTGTTTGCCTGCTGCCTGATGGTAACTGCCGGTTCGTGTAGCAAATCCTATTTCGACCGGCTGCCAACTGATCAGCCCATCGAGAATACTTTCTTTACAGATGAGGTGAGTGTAAAACAGGTGGTGAACGATGCCTACTTCAGCCTGCGGAACACCTACCTGAATTATTTCGCATTTGGCGATCTGGCTTCAGATGATGTATACAACAGTAAATTTAACAACTCAACCAATCATATAACCATCAACGAATCAAATGTGGTGTCGGATAACGGCATTGTAAATGATTTCTGGAATTATTCCTACGCCACCATTTCCCGGTGTAACCTGGTGTTGGATAATATTGATAAAGTACCCATGTCCGATGCGTCAAAAGCGCAATACAGCAATGAAGCAAAATTCCTAAGGGCATTGATGTATTTTAACCTGGTTCGCATTTATGGCGATGTGCCCCTGGTGTTGAGCGATATAAAAACACCGGCAGAAGCATTGTCGTTTACAAGAGAAGCAAAAACAAAAGTATATGACCAGGTAGTGGCCGATCTGCAGGCTGCAGAAGCCTTGCCTGCCAGCTATACCACTAACAACGACATTGGGCGCGCTACCCGTTGGGCGGCAAAAGCATTGCTGGCAAAAGTGTATCTTACTTTGCAAAGACCGGCCGATGCGGATAAGAAATTGAAAGAGGTGATTGATGCACCGGCAGGTGTGGGCGCTAATAGTTATCATCTGTTACCCAATTATGCCGATGTATTTGATGCCGCCAGGCCAAATAATGCGGAGGTGATCTTTGCGGTTCAGTATGCGCGTGGTTTTTCTCCTTCGCAGGGCAATCCTTTTGTAAACGGCGCTATGGCCAATGAAGACATTGGCTCCGGTGCGTTGAAAAGAGGTACAGGTACTTTCTTAATGACGGAAGACCTGAACAACCAGTTTGCGCCAAACGATGCCCGCAGAAGCATGATAAAGTCACTGACCGGTTCACGCCGCAAGTATATTTTTACTATGAAGTATTACGACAACGGCATGACCACTACTGTTGATGCGGGTAACGACTGGATCGTATTGCGATATGCCGATGTGAATTTGATGTATGCCGAAACGCAAAACGAAGCGGGACAAACAGCCAACGCTTTTTTATTCCTGAAAGCTGTGCGCGACAGGGCCGGGCTTATTACCGATCCTACATTGGCCAGCAACCAGGCAGCGATGCGTACTGCCATACAGCAGGAACGCAGGTTAGAATTGTTTTGTGAAGGCCACCGCTGGTTCGATCTGTTGCGTACGAACACCTTGATACCCGTTATGAACGCCCATTTCGCCGGCAACTGGTCGAACGATGAAATAGGCAGCGGCAACTCGGTTACACAGAATGAACTGGTTTTCCCGGTACCACGTTATCAGGTGAACCTGAACCCAGATAAGATTGCTCAAAACACCGGATATTAATACATCAGCATAAACAGGAAAAAGTTTGTCAATGAAAAAGAACTTGCCAGCAGCCGTACTCTTTTCAATAGTGTGTTCAACTGCCTTTGGCCAAAACCTTGATTCACTCAGGGCGGGTTTTAAAAACCCGCCCATTTCAGCATGGCCGCGTACCTGGTGGCACTGGACAAAAAGCAACGTTACAAAAGAAGGAATTACCAAAGATCTGGAATGGATGAAACGTTCGGGCATAGCCGGGTTTCAACTGGCAGATGTAAACAGTGGCAGTGGTCAGGTAGTTAAAGATTCTGTAGTATTTGGTTCACCCCAATGGCTCGATGCCGTGCATCATGCTGCGGCTGAAGCAGACCGGTTAGGTTTGGAAATGTCGATCTTTAGTTCGGCCGGCTGGAGTTTAACCGGCGGCCCCTGGGTAAAACCTGAACAGGCCATGAAGAAACTGGTGTGGAGCGTTACTGCTGCAGAAGGTTCAAAACCTTTTACCGGCAAGCTGCCAACGCCGCCTTCCAGCGAAGGACCTGGTCCGTTGCTGGCTAATAACAATGATCAATCAAAAGGTTTTTATCACGATGTGGCCGTTGTTGCATTTCCTGAACCTGCCGATGAAGCTGATAACAACAAACCTCAGGTAACCAGTAGTAATGGAAATGAAGATGCCGGTAAACTGATAGATAACGACCTGATGACAGGTATTAACTTACAATCAGGTGGCCCAGATAAACATGCGTGGGTGCAACTCAGTTACCAGCAACCCTTTCAGGCAAAAGCAATTACCATAGCCGGCCGCAGAGGCATTCCTTTCGGCCGCGTGCTGGCAAGCGATGATGGCGTTCATTTCAGAACCCTTGTTGCCATTCCCGGTAAGTCGGGTTACAGGGGTGGCAATATAAGAACGTACACTTTTCCTGAATGCACGGCAAAGTATTATCGCATTGAGTGTACCAACGTGCCGCCACGCCCGGCCGATGTGATCTCTGAAGCTACTACCGCCGACTCTGCTTATACTTTCAGTGAAATACAAATGCATACCGGCGCCCGCATCAACCGCTGGGAAGACAAAGCCGGTTTCAATTTTTTGTTTGAATACAGTGGGGTTGCAACGCCCGCAACGTCAAAAACGTCTGCCATAGATCCGGCAAGCGTAATAGACCTTACGAGCAAAATGAATGCGGATGGTACACTGACCTGGACGCCGCCCGCTGGTAAATGGACCATCATGCGGTTTGGTTATGCACTTACCGGTGCAAAGAACCGTCCGGCCGTACCGGCAGGGCTGGGGTATGAAGCAGATAAAATGAATCCCCAGCATGTAACCGAATACCTGAAAGGATATACCGGTCCGCTGATGAAATCGCTGGGCGATCTGTACGGAAAGCGGTTGCAATATTTTATGATGGACAGCTGGGAAGCCGGTATTCAAAACTGGACAGACATTATGCCCGGTGAATTTAAGAAGCGGCGGGGTTATGATATGCTGACTTATTTGCCAGCATTAGCGGGGCGGGTGATTGGCGATGGCAATGTGAGTGATCGCTTTTTATGGGACTTCCGTCGCACGCTGGTTGATATGATCGCGGAAAACCATTATGGCGTAGTAACCGATTTCCTGCACAAACAAGGTCTTAAAACATATGGCGAAGCAGGTGGGGTATCGCTGGAATCAATAGAAGATGCGTTGCTGAATAAAAAGTATGTTGATATACCCATGGGCGAATTCTGGGTGCGCGATCTGCATCCGTCTTCCATGTATTATGAAGATGTACGCGGCGCGGCTTCTGCATCGCATGTGTACGGACAAAACCTGGTAGCGGCAGAATCATTTACCGGGGGAAATTATGAGTCGCCACAAACATTAAAGAATATCGCGGATTACTGGTTTACTCAGGGGGTGAACCGGTTGGTGTTTCATACTTCGGCGCATCAACCGTTAGATACAAAGCCAGGGAATGTAATGGTGGGTACACACATTCATCGAAACATCACCTGGGCCGAACATGTAAAACCACTGACTACCTATTTTGCCCGTAATTCATTTATGTTGCAAAAAGGAAGATACATAGCCGATATTGCTTACCTGTTGAATGAAGGAGCACCATCTACTATGCCATTCTGGGGTGGGGGACTGCAACCAGCTACACCAAAGGGGTATCAGTTTGATTATATCAATGCCGATGTGTTGTTGAATTTAATGTCGGTTGATCAGCAGGGAAAACTGGTATTGCCCGATGGAATGCAATATGCCGTATTGGTTCTTCCCCAAACCAAACAAATGAGTTTGCCCATGTTGAAAAAGATAAAAGACCTGGTAGCTGGTGGCGCTATTGTCGTGGGACCAAAACCTGAACAATCGCCCAGTCTGGCATCTGCAGACAATGAAGTAAAAGAACTGGCTGCTGAACTGTGGGGCGATCTGGATGGCGTAAGCCGCACCCGCCGTTCCTACGGAAAAGGAAAACTGGTATGGGGCGTACCACTCGATGAAGTACTGGCAGAAGCAAGGGTAGCGAAAGATGTTGATTTTAATTACGATAATGATAAATTGGCCTGGATCCATCGCCGCGATGGAAATACTGATATTTATTATATAGTAAACCGTACCAACGCACCCATTGCAGTAACCGGCCGTTTTCAGGTGACCGGAAAAGAAGTAGAATTATGGAAGTCCGACGGAGGCGTGATGGAAACGGCGTCTTACAATATAGATAGCGTGGCAACCCGGGTTGACATTCCTTTGCTGGAGAATGAAGCCGTTTTTGTCGTATTTGGTAACAAGGCTTCACAGGTTGCCCATACGGCGCCAAAAAAGCAATACCTGCCGTTGAGTGAATTGAAAGGCGCGTGGGAGGTGAGTTTTCAGAAAGACATGGGTGCGCCCGAAAAGATCCAGTTACCACAGTTGGCATCTTTAA
>CBIMFG010000493.1:0-4673 GCA_966243125.1 uncultured Niastella sp. | reverse complement strand
GGTGTTGGATTAAAGAGTATTTTCAACCGGGCAAAATTAATTGGTGCTGAAATTAATATGCAGAGCGAGCCCGGCCAGGGTACTATTGTTTCTATTCAGTTACCTTTACTCCATTAAAAAGTGAATGCGCGATAATGACTGTTAATAAAAACATACAGGTAGCGGTTGCAGATGACCATACTTTGCTACGGAATGCATTGGCTCGTTTGATCAATTCTTTTGAGAATTATAAAGTATTGTTTGAAGCCAGCAATGGACAGGATGTTAAGGAAAAACTTAAGAACCATAATATACCCGATATTATTTTGCTTGATGTAAATATGCCGGATATTGATGGGTATGAAACGGCCAAGTGGATCTATAAGAACTTTCCGCAGGTAAAGATCCTGGCCCTCTCTATGTTCAGTGATGAGAATATCATTATTCGCATGTTACGCCTGGGTGCCAAGGGTTACATTATGAAAAATGCCGAGCCGGAAGAATTGAAACTGGCATTGGATTCAGTGTTGCATAAAGACTTCTATCTTTCTGAATTAATATCGGGTAAGATCATCAGCGGTTTGCATAAAGACATGGATAAACCGCACGAAACTGTTCACCTCACAGAAAAAGAAAAAGAGTTTCTGAAATGGGTTTGTACCGAACTAACCTATAAAGACATTGCGGGTAAGATGTATGTTAGCCCCCGTACGGTAGATGATTATCGTAACTCCCTGTTTGAAAAGCTGGGTGTTAAAACGCGGGTGGGACTGGTTATTTATGCTATTAAACACAGCATGGTAGAGATCTAGATCATTCTTAAATATTATAGCAACAAAAAAGCCTCCTGATTTATATCGGGAGGCTTTTTTTATAGCGTTACAATGAACTATTTACTCAAATACATACTTCTGTCTTTGTACAATTGGCGGAAGTACGGATCGCGCAGGTCTTTAATGAATCGGATGGCTTCACCAGTGCTTTTCATTTCAGGTCCCAGCTCTTTGCTTACGCCTGGAAATTTTTCAAAGCTGAACACCGGCTCTTTAATCGCATAGCCCTTCAGGCGTTTTACGAATTTAAAGTCGCGCAGTTTATTGGCGCCTAACATGATCTTGGTAGCTACATTCAGGTAGGGGATCTGGTAGGCTTTGGCAATAAACGGTGTAGTACGTGAAGCGCGTGGGTTGGCTTCAATTACATACACTTTACCATCTTTAATGGCAAACTGAATGTTGATAAGACCTTTGATATTTAATTTGAACGCGATCTTGCGGGCGTATTCTTCCATAGTTTCAACAACCAGCGGGCTCAGGTTGAACTGAGGTAACACCGCGTTGCTATCGCCGCTATGGATACCAGCGGGCTCAATGTGTTCCATTACACCCATGATGTGAACGGCTTCTCCGTCGCAAATGGCGTCAATTTCAGCTTCCTGGCAACGATCGAGGAAGTGGTCGATGAGGATCTTGTTGCCGGGGATGTGTTTCAGCAGGCTTACTACTGCTTTTTCTACTTCTTCATCGTTGATTACGATACGCATGCGCTGACCGCCCAATACATAGCTGGGGCGAACCAGAACAGGGTAACCAACTTTATTTGCTACTTCAACTGCTTCATCAACTGTATAAGCTGTTCCGTAGTTAGGGTAAGGAATGCCCAGTTCTTTCAGCATATCGCTAAAGCGACCGCGGTCTTCTGCAATGTCCATGTTATCGAACGAAGTACCGATGATCTTAACGCCTTTCTTGGTTAAGCGCTCAGCCAGCTTCAAGGCTGTTTGTCCGCCTAACTGAACAATAACGCCTTCTGGTTTTTCATGCTCAATCAGTTCCCACAGGTGCTCCCAGAATACGGGTTCAAAGTACAGTTTATCGGCCATGTCGAAGTCGGTAGACACCGTTTCGGGGTTACAGTTCATCATAATGGCTTCGTAACCGCACTCTTTCAGGGCCAGCAAACCATGTACACAGCAGTAGTCGAATTCAATACCCTGACCAATGCGGTTGGGACCTGAACCGAGAACGATCACTTTTTTGCGATCACTGGCTTTGCTTTCACTGATGTTACCTGATTCGAAAGTGGAGTAGAAGTAAGGTGTTTTTGCTTCAAACTCAGCGCTGCAGGTATCCACCATTTTATAAACGCGGGTAATGCCTGCTGCTTTCCGTTTTTCGTATACTTCTTCGTCGCTGCCATCCTGCATAATCTTAGCGATCTGTTCGTCGCTAAAGCCCATGAACTTGGCTTCTTTCAGCAGTTCAATTGGCAGGGTTGACATTTTATATTTTTCAATCTCTTTTTCTGTATCAACGATCTTTTTGATCTCATTGATAAACCAGCGGTCAATGAGCGTGGCTTTGGCAATGGTACCCACCGAAACGCCGTGCATAAGGGCATCTTTAATGCGGAAGATGCGGTCCCATTTCGGGGTCTTGATGTATTCTATCAGTTCCTCTGCGTGCATTTGGCTTTTACCATAGTAACCTAAACCAACCGCGTTGTTCTCGAGACTCTGACAGGCTTTTTGAATGGCTTCGGTAAAGCTTCTGCCGATAGACATTACTTCACCTACTGATTTCATTTGCAAACCGAGGGTGTCGTTGGCGCCTTTGAATTTGTCGAAGTTCCAGCGGGGCATTTTCACGATCACATAATCCAGTGCAGGCTCAAAGTAAGCTGAAGTGGTTTGGGTGATCTGGTTCTTCAATTCATCGAGCGTATAGCCAATAGCGAGTTTAGCCGCTATTTTGGCAATGGGGTAACCGGTGGCTTTGGAGGCCAGGGCCGATGACCGGCTTACGCGTGGGTTTATTTCTACGGAGATCAGTTGTTCTGTTACAGGATCCAGTGCAAACTGTACGTTACAACCACCGGCGAAATTGCCGAGGCTGCGCATCATAAGGATGGCCTGGTTACGCATGTCCTGGAAAGCAGTGTCGCTTAAGGTCATGGCTGGTGCTACAGTGATGGAGTCGCCGGTGTGAACACCCATTGGGTCAAGGTTCTCAACGGTACAAATGATGGCTACGTTGTCATTTGTGTCGCGCAGCAGCTCCAGTTCGTATTCTTTCCAACCCAGTACGGCTTTTTCAACCAGTACTTCATGTATGGGCGAAGCTTTTAAACCTCTGTCGAGGGCAGCTTCCAGTTCTGATTTGTCGTGCACGAATCCGCCACCGGTTCCACCCAGGGTGAATGAAGGGCGAATTACAATGGGGAATCCTATTTCCTGGGCAAATTCTTTTCCTTCGAGCAGGGAGTTGGCCACTCTTGAAGGAGCAACCGCAACGCCTATCTTCATCATCAGCTGGCGGAATTTTTCCCGGTCTTCAGCTGTGTCAATTGCGGCAATATCAACCCCGATCATTCGAACGTTGTATTTTTCCCACACACCTAATTCTGCTGCCTCTTTAGCCAGGTTTAAGGCTGTTTGTCCGCCCATGGTCGGTAGCACCGCATCAATCTGGTTTTCTTCCAGAATTTGCTCAATGCTTTCTACCGTCAGTGGCAACAGATAAACCTTATCGGCCATCATAGGATCGGTCATGATGGTAGCAGGGTTACTGTTGATGAGAATTACTTTAATTCCTTCTTCCCTGATACTACGAGCTGCCTGTGAACCGGAATAATCAAATTCACAAGCCTGGCCGATAATAATGGGACCTGAACCGATAATTAGTACTGACTTGATAGAAGTGTCTTTTGGCATTTTGAGTAAAGAGCGATTTTTTTTAATTAAACCTTGGTTGAACCTTTATCTGACGCCTTTCCTGCACAATTTGTTGGCCATATTGGCGGGATAAATTGCGCAAAAGTAAGGCAGTGAGAGGAATTTTGCTGATTAATTTTATCTGAACTGGGATTAGTGAGATGTTTGAATATATGGGAAGGAAGATATTCCACTGGAAAAGAAGACATTCTATGGTTTGAGCGCTTCGTTATATGTCCTGTACCTGTCTGTTAAGACAATAAAAAAGCCTTTACCATCCGGCAAAGGCTTTGAATTGCTGGCTGAAATTTATTTTAATCAGTTGTTGTGAAAAGCGGCTAATTCAATGTCATCAAGTGCAACACCACCACCCCGTACAAGTTTTTTCTCTTCGGCTATCTGACGTTTTTCGTCAAAACGGCTTCTGATACGGAATACCCATTTCTGTTTAGCTTCATTTCCACGGAAGATACCTACGATCGTTCCAACCGACAGCGCCATTACTAGTATCACTCTATTCCTTAGCGTTTTCATAAACCGAGTTTGTAAAATTTTTCTAGACTATACTGTTATTATTTAAGACAACACATATACGCCAAATGCTGTTCCAATGTTTATAAAAAACCATACCACTATGTGGGTATTTTTAAAAATTAACAGTTAAAAACACTTAGTGGTTCTATTTTTATTTTATTCTGATTTAACTGTGCAGGTAACCCGCCTTAATGTTTTTTTAATATTATTTCCAACCGCTTAGTTTTGCAGCCAATTAATCACCCATGAGAATACTAACACTATTGTTATTATTGAACAGCCCGGCACTGGTTGCGCAGATTTTTCCGCCTGCTAACTATCCGCAGGGATATTTTCGCGACCCGCTTGAGATACCCATTCGCCTTGCCGGCAATTTTGGCGAATTGCGGCCCAATCACTATCACATGGGCCTAGATATTAAAACGAACGCTCGTGAAAACCTGCCGGT
>CBIMFG010000492.1:0-4673 GCA_966243125.1 uncultured Niastella sp. | reverse complement strand
AGTCTCATACAGGTACCAGATCTTAAGAAAGATCCGGATGGCAGTAAAGGATTGATGATGGATTCCGTTGTTGTTGACGGCAACGAAAAAAAGCTGGCGGAAGCAAAAACAAACGAGCCGGAGTCCGCCGTTCAGGTGCGGAAGAACTTCAATGAAACCGCCTTCTTCTTCCCCGATCTGCATACCGATGCCAATGGTACTATCGAATTCTCCTTTACCATGCCTGAAGCGGTAACGCAATGGAAATGGATGAGCCTCGCGCATACCAAAGACCTCTCCTTTGGTTACGATGAAAAAACCATCGTTACGCAAAAAGACCTGATGGTGCAACCCAATGCCCCCCGCTTTTTGCGCGAAGGCGATAAAATGAACTTCAGTGGTAAAATTGCCAACCTAACCGATAAAGAAATAACCGGCCAGGTGCAATTACAATTGATTGATGCCACCACCAACCAATCGGTTGATGGCTGGTTCCACAATATCATGCCCAACCAGTATTTCACGGTGCCCGCTAAACAAAGCGTTCCGGTAACCTTTAATATTGAGATACCTTATCAGTATAACAAACCGGTTACGTACCGCCTTATTGCCAAAGCAGGCGATATGAGCGATGGAGAGGAAGCCATACTGCCGGTAGTGAGCAACCGCATGCTGGTTACAGAAAGTTTGCCCCTGCCTGTTCGTGGCAATGGCACTAAAAACTTTACGTTTGAAAAGCTGGTAAAAAGCGGTAGCAGCGAAACATTGAACAACCATTCGCTTACTGTAGAGTTTACCACCAACCCGGCCTGGTACGCAGTGCAGGCATTGCCCTACCTGATGGAATATCCATACGACTGTGCCGAACAAACCTTTAACCGGTATTACGCCAATGCGCTGGCCACCAGCATTGCCAATGCCTCTCCAAAAGTTAAAGAAATATTTGAGCGTTGGAAAACTGCCGATACCGCAGCCCTCTTAAGCAACCTGCAAAAGAACCAGGAACTGAAATCGGTGCTGTTGGAAGAAACGCCCTGGGTAATGCAGGCAAAAAATGAAGCCGACCAAAAAAGGAATATCGCCCTGCTGTTTGATCTGGTGCGTATGAGCAACGAGGAAGCCAAAGCCATCTCCAAACTACATGATTTACAAAGTACGAATGGTGGTTTTGTATGGTTCAAAGGCGGTCCTGATGATCGTTATATGACGCAGTACATTATGACAGGTGTAGGCCACCTCAAAAAACTGAAGGTGAACACCAAGAATGATCTGCTGGAAGAGATGGTAAAGAAAGCCCTTCCTTATTTAGATCAACGCATCAGGGAAGAATATGAGTACATGCTGAAACACAACAAAGGAAAAGAAGACAGCGGCTACATTAGCCCCTTGCATATTCAGTATTTATATATGCGCAGCTTCTATCCCGAAGCAGGTGTGCCCGGTGAGGTTTTCAAAGCGTATAACTATTACCGCACACAAGCACAAAAATACTGGGTAAAACAAAGCCGCTATATGCAGGGTATGATCGCCTTGTCGCTGTTCCGTACCGGCGATGTGCAAACCGCCAATAAGATTGTAAAGTCAATAAAAGAGAATGCCATTCACAACGAAGAAATGGGCATGTACTGGAAGGAATTTACCGGTGGTTACTACTGGTGGCAATCACCCATCGAAATTCAATCGTTATTGATTGAAACATTTACCGAGGTAACAAAGGACCTCGCTGCTGTAAACGATATGAAATTGTGGTTGCTGAAACAAAAGCAAACCCGCAACTGGAAAAGCACCAAAGCCACCGCCGATGCCTGCTATGCCTTACTGTTGCAAGGTACCGACCTGCTCACCAATACGCCTGATGTAACCATTGATTTGGGCACTACAGCCATCCGCAGCCAGGACCAGCAACAGGAAGCCGGTACCGGTTATTTCAAAAAAGTGTTTGATGAAAAACAGGTGAAGCCTGAGATGGGGAATATAAAAGTTACAATTAGTAACAACTCCCCCTCCACCGGAGGGGGCCGGGGGGAGGCCCCCGCTGCTGCCTGGGGCGCGGTGTACTGGCAGTATTTTGAGAACCTCGACAAAATAACCCCATCAGCCACTCCCCTGCAACTCACCAAAAAGTTGTTTGTAGAAAAGAATACCGATCGTGGTCCGGTTTTACAACCGGTGAACGAAGGCCAGGCCATGAAAGTAGGCGATAAAGTAAAAGTGCGCATTGAGCTGCGTGTTGACCGCGAAATGGAATATGTGCATATGAAAGACATGCGGGCTGCTTGTATGGAACCGGTGAACGTGATCAGCCAGTTTAATTGGCAGGGCGGACTGGGTTATTATGAAACAACAAAAGATGCCAGCACCAATTTCTTCTTTGGCCAGCTTCCCAAAGGCACTCACGTGTTTGAATATCCCCTGTTTGTTACCCATACCGGTACCTTCAGCAACGGCGTTACCACCATACAATGTATGTACGCCCCTGAATTTACCAGCCACAGCGAGGGAGTACATGTTACAGTTGAATAATAAAAATTAGAATCTTAATAGAGAGGCTGCATCTTATACGGGTGCAGCCTTTTTGTTGCCGGTTGCCGGGTTCCGGTTGCCGGGTCTTGAAAGCTCAGATCATTAACTATTAATCGAACATCCTGCACGGAAGGCCTGGAAACAGGTAACTGGTAACCGGTAACATTGTATTTTCGCACCATGCATGTTGATTTTATACTTATTGGACAGGGCATTTGCGGCACCTTTTTAAGCTGGGAATTGCAAAAAGCTGGCTATTCTTTCCTGGTGATAGACGACAACAAACCCGGCGCAGCCTCCAAAGTAGCAGCAGGTATTATAAACCCGGTTACCGGCCGCCGCATTGTAAAAACCTGGATGATAGACGAGGTAATGCCCTTTGCCTGGCAACAGTATACAACGCTTGGCAATCAATTACAGGTAACAGCCATTGAGCAAAAAGACATCGTTGATTTTTTTCCTACCCCGCAAATGAAGCTGGCCTTTGAAAAACGATATGCAGAAGATACCCAATACCTTTCTATCCACAACGACCCCAACGCCTGGAGCAATTACTTTAACTACGACTTTGGTTATGGCACTATTACCCCCTGCTACCTGGTAAACCTGCCGGCATTGTTACCCGCTTACCGGCGTATGTTGTTAAACGATAACCGTTTGCTCGAAGAAAAATTCGATCACACCCAGCTGCAGGTAGTTGCAGACACGGTACAGTATAAAGGCTTTACCGCGCAACGCATTATTTTTTGTGATGGCATTGCCAGCTTTAACAATCCCTGGTTTAGTAACCTGCCCTTTGCGCCCAACAAAGGCGAGGTATTGCTGGTAGAAGTGAATGATATGCCCACGCAAAACATTTTTAAAAAAGGCATAAACTGGGTACCGTGGAAGGAGAATATTTTTTGGGTGGGCTCCTCGTACGAATGGGATTTTTCCAGCGACCAGCCCACCGGTAATTTCCGGGATAAAACAATGGCCACCCTGCAACAATGGATAAAAGCGCCTGTTCGTTTGCTGGAACATGCCGCCGCAGTACGCCCGGCCACGTTGGAACGGCGGCCATTTATTGGCTTTCACCCCAACCAGCCAGCCATTGGCATTTTCAATGGCATGGGCACCAAAGGCTGTTCCCTGGCGCCATTTTTTGCACCCCGGCTGGTGCAACACCTTCAACATCAAACACCCCTGCAACCCGAAGCCGATATTCAGCGATTTAAGCGCGTATTATCTAAATAACCATATTTTTGTTGCCTAAAATTTAACTGACGTGGGTGAGGAATCAAACGACTTATATGTAATACCAGCGAAGTTTCGCAAGATCGAGAACTTACATATCCTATTCTGGCTGGTAAAAGACCTTTGCTGGTGCCTCATCTTAAGGCCACTGGGTATTATCATGATCTTTCCCACCCTCATTGTTGCCATCTGGATCGCGTGGCGCAACCGGCATATTGTTGCGGAGTTAACTCATAATGTGGCCATCGCCTTATGGATAGTAGCCAACTCTATGTGGATGATCTCAGAGTTTTATAACATCGATGAAAAAGTAAGACCGTATTGCATTATTCCTTTTTCGTTGGGGATCCTGATCCTGTTGTATTATTATCTTATTTATTCGCCTTTACAAAGAAAAAAGGCTAAGCATGTTTAAACGGAATATGCCCGCGTGATACTTTCCAAATATAGCCGTCAATAAGGTAATGCGTGATCTGCGGAAGGGCCAGTAAAGGAATTAACAATGCCAGCACTTCTTTTGATGGCTGAAAGGAGAACGTATAAAAAACGGAGAACGCACTTTTATGCTCCTTCCAGATCCAGGCATCCCAAAAACCTTCTTCCACATAGGCCAGAATAACCATACTTAACAGAAACAATACCACTCCATACTTCGAAAAAAACTGTGCAATCAATTTACTATAGCCGCCACCTGCGGAAGCCTCGGTTTTCTTTTTCCCATACACCCATACCAGCGCTATATAAGGCACGCCGTGCGACACTACGTTCAACAGCGTAAACGCCATATCTCCATTGTAATACACGATGCCGAAGTACCACGATAAAAACGTACCGGCAATCACCAGGTTGCGGGGCGCATTCACAAATTTTTCCCGCGCAATAAATATAGTTTCCTTCACCAGGTAGGTAACCATTATGAGTACGTACAATACACT
>CBIMFG010000491.1:0-4674 GCA_966243125.1 uncultured Niastella sp. | reverse complement strand
TGCCAGTCCGGCCCGGCTCAGGATCTCGGGCGCATAGTATAAAATAAAATTGATCCCCGACCATTGGTTGAAAAAAGCCACCAAAAACGCCAGCCAAAGGATGGTCTTATATTTTCCACTGAAAAAATGCTGGTTATTTTGATTGGCGTTCGCTTCCTGATTGGCACTGGCTGTGATCAATGCGATCTCCTCATCGATATTATTAATGCCCAATCGCGCCATTACATTTCTGGCGGTAACAGCATCCCGCTTTACCGCCACCAGCCAGCGCGGACTTTCAGGAATACCAAACACCATAACCGTATAGATCAATGAGGGAATGGCCATAACACCCAACATCCAACGCCAGTCGTTATGGCCGCCTACACCCTGTAAAAAATAATTGGAGAGAAAAGCTACCAATATGCCAAACACAATATTGAACTGGTACATGGCTACCAGGCGTCCTCTTGTGGATGGCGTGGAAATTTCTGACACATACGTAGGCGCAGCTACCGATGAAACACCAATACCTATACCACCAATAAAGCGAAAAAAAGAAAACGTATAGGGATCAGCAGCAAATGCTGAACCCAGGGCCGATACACTAAACAAAATACCAACCCACAACAACACTTTTTTACGGCCATATTTTTGTGTAGGCAATCCGCCAAAAAGAGCGCCTACTACCGTGCCCCATAAGGCCATGGACATAATAAAAAAGCCATGGAACAAGGGGGAAGTATGCCACAATTCCCTGATAGGCAAATTGGCGCCTGAGATCACCACTGTATCGAACCCGAAAATAAAACCGGCAAGTGCCGCAATCAATGAAATACCAAATAAATTGGCTGAGGATGAGGTCATAAGCAATCATTTTGGAAAAGTTAGCACTTTAGCTTCAAGTTTCAAGTTCCAGGTTCCAGAGTTCCAGGTTCAGAGTTTTCTGTTCTGAGTTATGAGCTTTCAGCCCTGTATTTGCTTGCAGCTTGCGGCTGGCAGCTTGCAGCTTTTTTCTATCCACAAATTGTGCAAAAACTGTTATGTATAAATCCCCCTGCTCCCCTATTTTTGCCCATTTCCCTATAACATAAAGTAGCGCAAATGATATCAACAAAAAGCGATCAGAAAAATGTGTTATTGTTTCAGCCTCATCGTTTATTGTCGGATCATAACCTGATGGAATGTTTACAGATCACCAAAGAAAAAGGTATTCCCAAATATGTAAACAGTGAGTTGAACAGTTCCGAACTAAACAAGAATTTTCCCAAACTTCCAAAGGAAGTGAAAGATGTGCTGCTGATATTCGGAAAAGAGAAGATCGCCCTGCTAAAAGAAGAGGTTCAGAAAAAGTTTACGCTGCAACGTGCGGGTGTTTCTTATGAAGTATATTCCAAAGCTGCTATTAGTCGCAGACTGCATGAACATATGGAAAGAATGAAACCTTTTGCCGCGCTGGTAAAATGGTATCACAAAATACCCGGCGAAAAAGGAAGTTTTAAGACTGCACCGGGCAGCTTCAGCTCCTTTAAACCGAAACTGGAATTTGAGGTGGTGAAAAACGGTACGGGTTTGCAATTGAACACGATCATCTCCATAAACGGAACACCGTATACACTCGGCGAGTTCAGTCGTTTCCAGTTTCTGTTATTGAGCGGTAATGAATATTTTATTCTTTCTTATAAAGATTATCAAACGCTGGAATGGTTGAAGGAAAACGATCCGCAACAATACAGCCATCAACCCAATGAACTGGGCGAAAACATTCTGGCCAAACTGGAAACTGATTATCCGGTTAACCGCAATAACCTGTTCCAGAAAAATGAATTGCGCATTACACCGGTAAACCGGGTTATGCTGAGCGAGATCAGCCAGAGTTTCCTGGTATTAACGCCCCAATGGGAATACGATGGTTTTATTATTGAAGGCCCCTGGAAAGAAACGTACGACATCACCCGCAATGGTCAGTCATATGCCATTTACCGCAATCAGCAGGATGAAAAAGCTTTGTGGCAATTGCGGGAAGACCTGCATCCTAATTTTAGTAAACAGCTGAATGGCTACTATTACCTTTCTTTTGAGGAAGCGCAGAAAAAACAATGGTTCCTGAAAGTATACCACAAACTGCTCGACCTGAACATTCAGGTGATAGGAATGGACATGCTGCAACACTTCCGCTATTCGCAGCATAAGATACAGGCAGATGTTACCATAAAAAAAGAAGCTACCGATGCACTGATACTGCATATGATCATTTCTTTTGGCGATGAAGAAGTATCGTTGACAGAAGTTCAAAAGATAGTGCAGGCCGGACAACGCGCCATTCTTTTACAGGATGGTTCGCTGGGTATTTTGAACGATGAATGGTTGCAAACCTATGGCACCATCATCAGGCATGGTAAAATTTCCGGACAGGAAATTCAGGTACCGCGCTGGCTGGCATTCAGCGAAGAAGAAGCAGCCGATGGCTCGTCGGTATTGAAACCCACATTGCACAATACCTGGTTGGAAAAATGGCAACAGTGGCAAAAGGATGGCGAAACAGTGTATGAAATACCTTCAGTAATTAACGCGAAGTTGCGCCCTTATCAGCAGAAAGGGTTTGAGTGGATGTTGTTGCTGGCCGAAGCTGGCGCAGGCGCCTGCTTAGCAGATGACATGGGTTTGGGTAAAACGCTGCAAACGATCAGTGTGCTTACCCACCAATTGCATGAAAAACCCACGCAACGTCATTTGATAGTTTGTCCATCCTCATTGATCTATAACTGGTCGCAGGAGTTGCAAAAATTTGCCCCGCATGTAAAAGTGCTCATCTTTCATGGCGGCAACCGCTCCATGCAGGATGCAGCTACCGGCGACTTTCAGGTGATCATTACCAGTTATGGTACCGTGCGGCAGGATATTGAAGAAATGTGCACGATCAACTTCGGCACTATTGTGCTTGATGAAAGTCATAATATCAAGAACCCGGCGGCCCAGATCACCAAAGCGGTGGAAAGACTGCAGTCTGGTTTTCGCGTAGCGTTGAGTGGTACGCCGGTAATGAACAATACATTCGATCTGTATGCGCAATTGAACTTCCTGTTACCAGGCATCTTTGGCAGCAGGGAATTTTTCCGGCGCGAATATGCCGATGCCATCGATCATCGCCGCGATACCGACAAGATCAAAACGCTGCAACGGATCACGGCGCCGTTCGTTTTACGCAGAACCAAAGAACAGGTGGCCAGCGACTTACCCGCCAAAACCGAAATGGTGATGTGGTGCGAAATGAGCATGGCCCAAAAGCGTTTGTACGACGAAATAAAAGACAGTATTCGCCAAAGCGTATTCCTGAATATAGAACAGGAAGGGCTTAATAAAAGTAAACTGGCAGTGTTGCAGGGCATGTTAAAGCTGCGTCAGATCTGTAACTCGCCCTTGCTGTTACCAAGTGAAGAACAAACCTGCAACGATTCGGTGAAGACCGACATGCTGATGAATGAATTGCAAAACAACCTGAAAGATCATAAAGTATTGATCTTTTCGCAATTCACCAGTATGCTGAACCTGCTGGCTGAAAACTGCCGCGAGCAGGGCATTTCATATTATCACCTCGACGGTAGCACCCCGCCTGAAAAAAGGCAGGAACTGGTGAATCAGTTCCAGGATCCTAACAATACTACCAATGTATTTTTGATCAGTTTGAAAGCGGGTAATGCCGGCTTGAACCTCACCGCAGCCAGTTATGTGATCCTGTTCGATCCCTGGTGGAATACCGCCGTACAACAACAGGCCATTGACCGTACGCATCGCATTGGTCAAACCAAGAATGTATTTGCCTATAAGATGATCTGTAAAGATACCATCGAAGAAAAGATCATTTCATTGCAACAGCATAAGAAGCAGTTGGCAGAGGAGTTGATCAGCGAAGATGAGGGATTTGTGAAGTCATTGACGGAGGATGATATAAAGTATCTCTTTAGTTAAGCCATAAGCCCTAAGCGGTAAGCCGTAAGCGAAATACAATCCTGTATTTGCTTACAGCTTACCGCTTATAGCTTACAGGTGTGAATGTATCTTAGCTCCGAAGTGCATATTATCATTCGCTAACACGCTTTCAAAACATTTCTTCGCTCCCACTTCATCCCCTAACCCCAAATATCCCAGTCCACACAGGTAATCGCAATGCACCTTATTACGCGCATTCAAGTCATCATCAAAAATTAATAAGTTAGGTAACGAAACGGCGAAATAATCAATCTTTATTTCATCTTCTCTATGTGCTTTGCCGTAATGGATCAGGTTGTTAAAGATGGCTGAGGCGCGATCTTTATCACCCAATTGTAGCCAGGCCATGCCCTGGTAAAAGATCTTATCGGGTTGCTGATCGTTGTAGAACATGGCCGCAGATGGTTCTGACAATCCATTGGTTGCTTTGGTGAAATATTCCTTCGCTTCTGCACTATCCCCCAATCCCAGATACCCCAAACCAAGCCAGTAAAAAATATCGTTCTCCTGCGCACCAAACAGCTTGCCTTCACCCAAATTATGCGGATATTCCTGCGCCTGTAACAATAACAAGATCGCTTTTTCATACTCCTTTTTCCGGATGCATTGTTTGGCTAATTCTGTTAAACTAAGCAGGTATTGCGCTGATACTTTTCCTTCACCGCCCTCCCAGGGATGAAAATGTCGCGACATCAATAATTCCAG
>CBIMFG010000490.1:0-4688 GCA_966243125.1 uncultured Niastella sp. | reverse complement strand
ATTGTATTCCTGTCCGCCGTATTGGTATAAGAAGGTAGCAAACAGCGAAAAGCCTTTGTAGCTGGCATTTACACCAAAAGAGCCCTGTCCTTTAGGTGTAGGATCGCCAATGATCTGCTGATCGGCAGCGTTCCAATCGTAGGTAATGGTACCATCGGGACGCACAAAGATCTCTTTACCATCCATGGGGTTTATGCCCAGTGATTTCATACCAAATATCGAAGTAACAGAACCGCCCTGTACATACTTCACATGCGGGGTATAATATTGTGCTTGTTTATCAGGTGAATTAATCAGGGTGGCGCCCTGATAGCCATTGTACTGGGCATTCACCAGGTCGTTGTATCTTTTCAGTGATTGCGCAATATCCAGCATCACGTTGGTATTGTGGTTATAGTTGGCAAACACAGCCACCAGCAGTTTTTTGCTACGGTATACATCGCCGCGCAACGTGATATCAACACCGCGATTCCTGATCTTTCCTATATTGTCTTTATAGGAAGTGAAGCCAGATGACAATGGCAGGTCTACATCGTTCACCAGGTCTTTGGTGATCTTGTTATACAGGTCAACGTTTAAAAAGATGCGGTCTTTCAGGAAACCCATATCAAAAATAAGGTCGTAGGTATTGGTGGTTTCCCAGTTGAGGGAAGTATTACCCATGGCCATCAAATTAGCGCCTACACCGGTACGGTACCAGTCGGTAGACCGTACATAAGTATCCATGGCCGCATAGGGCTGAAAGTTGGTTTTACCCAATTGACCCATATTGGCCGTAATACGTGCGCGACTGATAACCTGGTTATTTTTAAGGAAATCATATTTGTGCAGGTTAATACCAGTACCCACCGACCAGAAGGGTGCGTATTTTCTTTCGGTACCAAACTGTGACGAGCCATCCAAACGGCCCGACAGATCGAACAAATAAATATCGCGATAGCTGTAGTTCAATGCCAGGAAGGAACCAAACAAACGGGTATGGTTGTCGCTATAAGCCGGCTTGCCAACAATTTTACTGGCAAAGCTGGGTGAATTTTGTGTTCCCGATGGGAAACCGGTGTAGGTCATTGAGCTTCCATCCTGCTTGCTCTCTACCGTGTTTAAACCAAAGGAGAAGTTGATATTATGGCCATTGATAGAGTTCACATAATTAGCGAACAGGTTGGTGGCTACGTTGATGGTTGTGGAATTGGTAAGGCTTAACGAACCAATATCGGAATAGTCGGTGGTAGCCGAAATGGTATATTTGCCAGATGCGGGGTCAATAAAATTTTTTGTATTGTTATCGGTTTTGGAAAGGGATAACTGACCTCGCAAATTCAAATGTGGCGCCACGCTCCAGTTAACTGATAAATTATTAGTGAGCATCTGGTACCCGCCTGTGCTGAAATTTTTTGTCATCAATGCCTCATACAAAGGATTCACCAGGTACGATGGCGGAGCGTTGAGGGTGTGCCAGGATGTAGTGTTTTTCACCGGCTTTCCATTGGCATCATAAATGGGGTCATATGGGTTCTTCCAGGTATAGTCGGCGAAGTTGCCATAGGGCGAGTTGGTTGTTCTAACCACATCGAATGTAATGTCATCTCTTAACTGAAATTTCTTTCCGCGGGAATCGAGGGTAATGCCGGAGCCTACGCGTTCGCGGCCTGAGCCTTTCATTACCCCATTCTGTTTATCGTACCGGCCCAGGAAACCATAACGCACCTGGTCGCTTCCGCCTTCTACATACAAGGTATGCCGCTGGTTGAATTCATTGGTTACCGGTTGTGCAATCCAGTCGGTATTGACGCCTTTATCCACATTGGCTTTTTTGCGGATGTATTCATCGGTAATCTGATAAGGCTGCGCACCGTTTGTTACAGGAAGTGTATATACGCCTGCCAGCACTTCTGCATCCAGTTTTTCAGAAGCGTTCATGAGGTTGTAATCTGACAGATCGGGTGTGGTTAAGGTTGATAAGTAATTATAGGTAACCGCAAGTTTGCCAGCGGCCGGCGCTATGGTTTCTATCACAATCACACCATTGGCTGCGCGCGAACCGTATACGGCGGTGGCCGCGGCGTCTTTCAGGATGGTGATCGTTTTTATACGGTTGGGATCATAGTCATATACTTTGGCAGCCGGCACCTCATATCCATCCATAATAAAAATTGGCAGGTTGGGATTGTTGGTAAGGGCGGCCTTTGAAATATCTACATTGTCAAGCTCCTTTACACCAATACCGGAACGGCCGCGGATATAAAAATCAGGCACCTTGTTGGGGTCTGAACCGGCAAGGTTGTTTTTTTCTATTCTATATGCCGGATCAAACACCTGCAAGATCTCCAACACATTGCGGTTGCCCACTTTCATAATCTGTTCGCGGTCTATTTTGGTGGCGTTACCGGTAAAACTTTCTTTACGCACATTACTGTAACCTGTCACCACAAAATCCTCCATTTTGGCAACACTTGCCTTCATTGACACGCGCAGTTCGGCTTTATCGTCTTTGATCTTTATTTCCTGCTGTTCCATGCCCACATAGGAGAACACCAGTGTTAGCCCGGGCACCACCGGAATGGAAAAGCGGCCGTCGGCATCGGTGATAGTGCCCGTGGTAGTACCTTTGATCTTCACACTAACACCAGGCAAAGGTTGTCCGGCGTCATTTACAATACGGCCTTTGATAACAGGTATCTGTCTGGGTATAGCAGTCACCCAAATAGTATCCCTGACGGAGCTGGTGCGGCGGGGCATCAACACAATGGTATTTGCTTCCATGGTGTAGTCGATATTTTGCCCGGAAAGAATGGTGCGCACAAATGCATCGAGGGGTTGGTTGATGGCCTTTACGGTAACGGGACGGGCTTTTTCGAGCAGGGCTTTGTCAGAGATCACAAAGAAACCTGTTTGCTGTCTGATAACAGAGAAGAGCTCAGTCAGTTTTACGTTCGTTCCCGAATAAGTAACCTGCTGTGCCAGGCCGTTGGCGTGCACCTGCAGCAGGCCGATCGTAATTAAAAGAAAAGATAACTTCATCACTAAGAGCGTTTTGGTCAGGAACCGCATCCTTCCTGGCTCACGCGTGTTTTTAGTGCTTGCAAGGCCACGCCTGAGCGCAAAGGACATGCGATTACAAAAAGCAGTTTTTTGCATACTTTTGCATTGTTTGGTTGATGAATGAAATGTCCCGCCAGGACAAAACGAATTCTGTTGACCAAACTTCCGCCGCTGTAGAGTACCAGTCTACGGCGGTTTTTGTTTAGTCAATTACTATGTTGAATTAGTCTCCTTACAAGTAATTATCTATGGCATCACAATCAATTTCCTTCCGGCTTCAATGCGGAAGTGTACCTGCATTTTTTCAAGGATGGTTAGGCATTGTGACAGGTTAAGGTTTCTTCCCATTTCGCCATAAAAGGTTTTATCGGGAATGTTGTTGTTTTCATAGATCACGTCTACATCGTACCAGCGGCTTAATTGCCGCATTACTTCTACCAGTTTTTTATCGTTGAAATTGAATGCGCCGTTTTTCCAGGCGATGATTTGTTCCAAATCTGGTGAATGGTGAATGGTGAGTGGTGAGTGGTGAGTAGTGAGTGGGCCCGCTACTGCAATAGCCTGCTCACCAGGCTTTAAGATTGCCGATTGTCGATTATTGCCACCTACTTTTACGCTTCCCTCCAATAATGTGGTGCTTGCCACCGGTTCATCGGTGTAGGCATTTACATTAAAATGCGTACCCAACACTTCTACATCATAATGCTGACCATTGCCGTGGGTGAACTGCACATGGAATGGCTTTGATTTATCCTTTGTTACTTCTAAATAAATTTCGCCGGTCATTGTTACGCGGCGTTCATTGCCGGTAAATGCGGTGGGATAGGTTATGGATGAGGCGGCGTTTAACCAAACCTTTGTGCCATCGGGCAGGGTGATCTGGTATTGACCGCCTTTGGGCGTTTTGAGGGTGTTGAATAGTGAGTGGTGAGTGGTGAGTGGTGAGTTGGTTCTCTGGTATTCGAGACGGCCGTCTGACTGCTTGCTTATTTTAGATTCACCCTCAGTGGCCAATGCGCCATTAGCTGCTTTGTCAAGATCTATCACACTACCATCGGCTAGGGTAAGAATGGCTTTGTTGCCGCCGGGGGCAATATCTTTTGGTGTAGTTGGCGTAATTGCCGCTACGTCTTTTTTAGGGGTACGCAACAAATACCAGCCGGTTGCGCCCACCCCTATTAATAATATAATAGCTGCGGCATAGCGGAACCAGGCGGTGCGCAGGAAATGAATGCGATGTACAGGCTGCGTTACTTCTTCCTCCTGCTGAGGCCGGTACTGCTGTAAAATAGTATTGGCGAGTTGACTGCGTTTATCGGCAGTAAAGTATTGATCGTTCTGCTGTTGCAGCCACACTTCCTGCATGGCGGCATCCAGCACTTCGGGGTCGTTCACCGTTTGCATCAGGCCGAAAAACTCAGCCTTTTCGGGTTCAGTGGCCGAATTATTCATCCAACGTTCATACAATTCATGGAGGCGTGCGTGCTGTTGCGCCATATTAAGTTAGTGTTAACTGTAATGTGGACAACCAAACTGCCGGGGAGGGGGTGCCGTGGTAAAAAAATTATTTTTTGAGGAACAAAAAAATGACCCAGGGGCCAATGCGGGCCGTGAGGTATTTGAGAATACCGGTATTGGCGGCTTTC
>CBIMFG010000489.1:0-4702 GCA_966243125.1 uncultured Niastella sp. | reverse complement strand
TATTTTATTGCTCATTAACCTTTTTCAGGTGTAATAACCAATTATTTACCGTTTTACCAGTTGCGCCATAAGTTCGGCTTCAGTAGCAATTTTATTGCCTACGTATACCGTACCCCGCATTTCGCAAATACCGCGCCGTATAGGAGCCATTAACTCCATTTTGAGGATCATAGTATCTCCGGGAACAACTTTTTGCTTGAATTTACAATTATCGATCTTCAAAAAGTAGGTATCGTACTCACCGGGAGGCATAGCGATTATACAAAGAATACCACCGGTTTGGGCCAGTGCTTCTACCTGTAAAACGCCGGGCATTACGGGATTTCCGGGAAAGTGACCTGCAAAAAACGGCTCATTGAAGGTCACATTCTTAATGCCTACAATGTGTTTATCGCTCAGTTCTATGATCTTGTCAACAAGCAGAAAAGGGAAGCGGTGCGGCAGTGTTTTTTCGATCTGCTGCGTGCTGTATACCGGGGGCAAATTGGGATCATACACCGGTACATCCTTTACATGCTTATTTTTTTTTATATACTGCTTTATCTTACGGGCAAAATCCACATTCGTGCTGTGACCGGGGCGGTTAGCAATGATATGCGCCTTAATGGGGTAACCAATCAGGGCCAGGTCACCTACCACATCCAACGTTTTGTGGCGGGCAGGTTCATTGGGGAAACGCAGCTCCAGGTTATTGAGGTACCCTTCATTCTTAACCTCAATGTTCTTTTTATTGAAAACTTTTGACAGGCGCTCCATTACTTCAGGGGTAACAGGCTTGTCAACAATTACAATGGCGTTGTTTACATCACCGCCCTTGATAAGATTGTGTTGTAATAACATTTCCAACTCGTGCAAAAAGCAGAAAGTACGGCAGGGCGCAATTTCTTCCTTAAAATCACGCATGGTTTTTAAACCAGCATGCTGAGTGCCCAAAACCGGGCTATTAAAATCAATGAGGGTGGTAATTTTATAATCTGTAGCAGGCAGGGCTGTCATTTCAACCCTTTTCTTTTCATCGTAGTGAGTAATATTGGTATCAATGCTGTACCATACTTTAGCCGCATCCTGCTCCAACACGCCGGCTTCTTCAATAATTTCTACAAAAGGGGCAGAACTACCATCGGCGATGGGAATTTCAGGGCCATTCAGTTCAATCAAACAGTTATCAATACCCATGCCCACCAAGGCAGCCAAAATATGCTCAACCGTACAAACCTTGGTTTCGCCTTCCTGCAGGGTAGTACCCCGGGAAGTATCGGTAACCAGGTCGCAATCAGCCTTTATAACAGGTTGGCCAGGCAGGTCAATGCGTTGAAACTGAAAACCAAAACCGGGATGGGCTGGTTTTAAGGTCATATCCACATTTACACCTGTATGTAAACCGTGTCCGGAAATACTAACAGCAGATTGCAGGGTATGTTGCTTATCTGGATTAAAGTTATTGTTCATCCTTTGGTTTTATAAAAGAATGCGCAAAGATAGGGATTCCACTCAGACGAAAAGGTACCGAAAACGGGTAGGTTCATTTTTCTCAATTCATATCAGTGAATTCTCAATTCATTACAGCGACCGGTTTAACACCCACGCCAACCATTTATTTTTTGAGGGAGCCTGAAAAATTATATCAACATGATTCGCAAGGGCTTAATATGGACAGGCAGACCTACTCGGTGTTCAAACTCAGACAGGAGATGAATAAAAAAGGGTTGAGGTAAAACCATCAACCCTTTTAATATTGTTACAAGTTTGCGCGAACTGTATTTTCCTGTTTAACTGGTTAACAGATCAACTGGTTAACCCACCTTCTCCGTCAACAACTGCTTCACCAACTGCTCCAACTCTGCAATCCGCTTCTCCAGATCAGGCAACTTACGACTAACAGCCTGGCTGCGCAATGCACTGGTATATTCAAAAGCCGGACTACCGGTAACGGCTGCATTAGGTGTTTTTATTGATTTGCTCACGCCGCTTTGTGCATTGATCTTGCTGCCATCAGCAATTTGAATATGACCAACAATACCAGCCTGTCCGCCAATCATAACATTGTTACCAATTTTGGTACTGCCGCTTACACCAGCCTGTGCTGCGATAACGGTGTTGTTACCTACTTCAACGTTATGGGCTACCTGTATCAGGTTATCAAGCTTGGCGCCTGATTTTATTACGGTTGAACCGATGGTTGCGCGGTCGATGGTGGCATTAGCGCCGATCTCAACAAAATCCTCCACTACTACATTACCTATCTGCGGCACTTTTTTAAAGCTGCCATCTGCCTGAGGTGCAAACCCAAAACCATCGCTACCCACAACAGTACCGGCATGAATGGTTACGTTCTTTCCAATAACACAGTCGTGGTAAATTTTTACTCCGGGATGAATGATCGTATTGTCGTTGATCTTTACATTATCGCCGAGGAATACGTTCGGGAATATTTTTACATTGTTTCCCAGCACTACATTCTCACCGAGGTAAGCAAAAGCCCCGATAAATACCTGTTGGCCATATTTAGCCGACTTACTGATATAAGCAGGTTCCTGAATACCCGATAATTTTTGGGTAGCCATTTCCTGGTATTTGGTAAGCAGGGTAGCAAAAGCAGTATAAGCATTTTCCACTCTGATCAGCGTAGCATTCACAGGTTCTTTTAATTCCTGTGAAGCATTAATGATAACCAGTGACGCCTGCGTACGATACAGGTATTCTTCATATTTAGGATTGGCCAGAAAAGAAAGCTGACCAGCTTGTGCTTCTTCAATCTTTCCAAATGAATGAACCGAAGTTTCTGGATTTCCTTCCACCTGGCCATTGATGAGCATAGCTATTTGGGCTGCGGTAAATTGCATAGAATAGTCGTTATGTCAATAAGTCGAGTAATTCAATCTTTTATATAAATCAAAAATAATAAAACGCTAAAAGCTACTGCATATTGAAAAAAGAATAATATGTTTTGATCCTGGGACAAAAGGTCTTAACAGATCGACTTATAAACTGTTTAACAATTGTAGTAACAAATGTAATATTTTTTCACAGGGCTTGCTAATGCCTGATGTATCAATGCATTATCAACTTTTGATATATCAGTAACCGTACCGGTCTTAAATAAAATATTTATACGTTCTTCCGTGGGGTCGTAGGTAGTATTTACGGCTTCCCCGGTGAAAATAAAATAATCGCAATCGGCTTCTTTTATCTTCAATTGATGGCAAATGTTATTCCGTTGTGTTATAATCCAATCCTGATCAAAGGGTTCGGCCTGTAATTTAACTTTTAGTAAACGGCGTTCTATTAAGCTACGGCACAAGGTGCTTAATACGATATCAGGATGAAGGGTCCAGTTTTTAAAGGAGGTCAGCACATCGTAGTCATCGAGCAGGCAGAATCTGTCTAAATGTTGTTCCATAAACACTGTGCTGGTCTCATTTCTTAAGAAAAAGTCAAAGGTAGCTGATGCGGCCTGTACTGTTTGCCCTTGTTGAAGCAATTGTTTGGCTCTTTGTATGATCTTTATCAGTGTTTTTTCGGCACCCAGTACGGTTTTATGCAAATACACCTGCCAGTACATTAACCGGCGGGCTACCAGAAATTTCTCAATGCTGTAAATACCTTTTTCTTCCACCATCAGATCGCCATCTTTTACGGTCAGCATTTTTAAGATGCGGTCGTAGCCGATCACACCTTCCGAAACACCCGTATAAAAACTATCGCGGGTGAGGTAGTCCATACGGTCAACATCGAGCTGGCCGCTGATTAGCTGGTGTAAAAAGGGCTTGGTATAATTATTGGTAAAAATGTCGATGGCTTTCTGCAATTGCCCATTCATTTGTTCATTCAGCACGCGCATGATCTGAATACTGATGGTTTCATGATGCGTATTACTGATGAGCACATTTTCAAGGGCATGGGAAAAAGGACCATGGCCTATATCATGTAACAGGATCGCAATTTTTGCAGCTGATTCTTCTTCAGGAGTAATTTCAACTCCCTTACTCTTTAGCTCGGTTAACGCACTGCACATAAGGTGATAAGCGCCCAGGGAGTGGTGCAGGCGGGTATGCACCGCGCCCGGATAAACAAGGTGCGCAAATGCCATTTGATGAATACGCCGCAAACGCTGGTACCAGGGATGCGAGATTACCTGAAAAACAAGCGGATCATCAATAGTAATAAACCCATATACAGGGTCATTTATGATCTTTCTGATGCGGTTTACCATTCGCTGCTTGCTTTTTTGTTAAAATTGCTGCCAAAAGCAGCGGGCAAAAGTACAAAGCCCCGCCGGATAAATTAAATTTGGTTAGCTTGAATCCGATTCAATATTTAAAACTCAGAACTTAATAAAAGAACTATACATGCCATTAGGAAAAATACTTTGGGTAGATGATGAAATTGAAAGTTTGCAATCACAAATACTGTTTTTACAAAATAAAGGGTACGAGGTAACCGCGCTTACAAACGGTTTTGATGCATTGGATTTTGTGAAAGAAAACCAGCTTGATGTAGTGTTATTGGACGAGACCATGCCCGGCATTACCGGTTTGGAGACCCTTTCGAAAATAAAAGAGATCAACTCACAGATCCCGGTGGTGATGATCACCAAAAACGAAACGGAAAACCTGATGGACGATGCCATTGGCAGCCAGATCAGCGATTACCTGATTAAGCCCGTGAACCCAAACCAGGTGCTGCTTTCGCTGAAAAAAAT
>CBIMFG010000488.1:0-4708 GCA_966243125.1 uncultured Niastella sp. | reverse complement strand
CAGGCGCCGGTACTACCATTCGCATTCGTGGTGCGCGGTCAATAAGCGCCAATAACGAACCGTTGTATGTAGTGGATGGCATCATAGACGCCACCAACATGAACACATTGAGTCCTGATGATATCGAGAGCATTGATGTGCTGAAAGATGCATCGGCAGCTGCCATTTATGGTTCACGCGGCGCCAATGGTGTGGTTATCATCACTACCAAAAAAGGAAAGGCCGGTACCGATGTAACCAATTTCAATGTAATTGCCGGTGTACAATCGTTACCGCGTTACCTCGATCTGATGAATGCGCGCCAGTTTGCTGAATTCATCAATGAAAGCAAGAAAGACCTGGGCAAGGCGCCAATATATTCCAATATTGATTCCATAGTAGCCCTGGTTGGTGAAGATGGTACCAACTGGACAAAATCAGTTACCGGGCCTGCCGCATACCAAAGCTATAATCTCTCCACTTCTGGCGGAACCAAAAAGCTTACGTATTTTCTGTCGGGCAATGTGATCAATCAGGATGGGATCATAAAAAATACCGGCTTCAAAAAATACCAAACCCGTTTTAACATCAATAAAACCTGGAGCGATAAACTGAATATGGGCCTGGTACTGAATGCCAGCCATCACCGCCAGGATATTGGGAATGTGAACTATGGTTCCAATTCAGGCTGGATCGGTTCTATGATCACCTTACCACCTACCATGCAGGTATACAAACCCAATGGCACTTTGGTATCCTACAACCCAATTTATAACAGCGGTGGCGATATGGATACGCCGCCCGCTTATGTGGCGTTTACCGAAAATTACGATGTGGTGAATGCTTTGCAAGGTAATATGTTTCTGGAGTTGCAACCATTGAAAGGATTGAAGATAAAATCATCGATTGGCGGTAGTTTGTACAGTAACCGGCTCAATTATTATCAGGGCTCCCAAATGCCCAGTAAAGTAGTAGCCAAAACAACCACCGCTAATGCTTCCTCTACCATGGGTAACAGAACCCTGGTGCAAAATGAAAATACGGTTAAGTACGATCATGCATTTGGTCAGCACCATATTAATGTAATGGGCGGCTTTACAACCGAGCTTCGCCGGTACACTGGTATAGGTATTTCTGTATCTGGGCTTACAGATGACATTATGCGGTACGATAATTTTGCTGCAGCTCCTGCAGACAAAAGAACCACCACTTCTTCATACGATGACAATACCCGGCTTTCTTACCTGGGTCGCGCCAACTATGATTTTGCCGGTAAATATTACCTCACCTTTACCAGCCGCTATGATGGTTCTTCCAACTTTGCTGCCAATAACAAATGGGGTTTCTTCCCATCTGTTGGCGCCAAGTGGCGGTTATCTGAAGAAAATTTCTTCCAGAACTTCAATAAGAAAGGCCTTATCAATAACCTTGATTTCCGTTTCAGCTACGGCCGTTCGGGTAACCAGGGTATTGATAACTATCAGTCATTAGCCTCGTTGGTTACAGGTACAACCACACCTAATACCAGTTATGTTTTTGGTGGAACCCAACAACTGGGGTATACGCAGGGTTTGTTGTCGAATAACAACCTTACCTGGGAAACTTCTAACCAAATGGATATTGGCGCTGATGTGGAAATGTTTAATGGCCGCCTTACGTTTGATGCGAATTATTATCATACCCGTACCAAAGATCTGTTGCTGAGTGTGCAAATACCAACGCAAACAGGATTTGGTTCCCGGTTGATCAACCTGGGTAAAACCGAATCAAAAGGTTTTGAATTTTTGGTATCTGGCGATATCATCCGCAACAAAAACTTTACCTGGAATTCAACCCTTACTTTTTCTACCAATCAACAAAAGGTTTTGGACTTAGGGCCACTGGTAAAGGTTTCAATTGATAATAATGGTTATGGCGCCAATACAAATTACCTGGACGTTGGATTGCCCATTGGAGCTAACTACGGAGCCGATTACAAAGGCGTTTGGCATAACCAGGGGGAAATAGATGCAGAGCTGGCTAAACCCAAAGGCGAACGTACGCTGGTATCTTCTTCCGCTTTTTATAAACCCGGCAAACCCAAATATGCCGACAGGAATAATGATGGTTTACTGAATGTGGATGACTATCATTTTCTGGGTACGGTGAATCCAAAAGTATATGGTGGCTTAGGAAATCGCTTTACCTATAAAAATGTTTCACTGGAATTCTTCTTTCAGTACAACTGGGGTAACACCATGTTTAACGACATCGAGTTTTTTATGGGTAGTGGTTCTGAACTTACCAACCAGTTTGCCTATATGGCCAACAGATGGACCGTTGACAATCCTACTTCAGATGTGCCGGGAGTTAACTCACGCGACAACGTGCCCAGCACCCGCGAGTTGCACGATGCTTCGTTGCTGCGCTTAAAATCTTTGCAATTGAGTTATTCATTTAAGAAGATGTTGCCAAAGGTGTTCAAAAAAGTAGATGTATACTTTACCGGCACCAACATTTTCCTGATAACGAAATACAATGGCTTTGACCCTGAGGTGAACAAAGAGGGGGGCAGTTCAACCATCAGAGCAAAAGATGATGGTACCTATCCCAATGCACGTACACTGGCCGTTGGTGTAAATCTTGGATTTTAAAATTTACTGAACATGAAACACAGCAAACAATTTCTTTCTATCATAATAGCCGGTTTACTCTTATCTGGTTGCGACAAAAAACTGGCAGAAGACCCAAAAAGTTTTATTGCTCCCGATCAATTCTTTAACACAGATGCGCAATGTATACAGGCCGTGAACGGCGTGTATTCGGGCCTGCCTGAACTGTTTGGACAGGAAGACCTTTGGAAATCCATTGAAGAAGGAACAGACGTATTGATTTATACGGGTGGTACAGATGCTAACCAGGAGTATACTCTTTCTGCTGCTGCGCCAGGCAACATTTCAGGTGTATGGCGGAAATGTTACAGTGCTATTACCAATGCCAACCTGGTTATAAACCGGGTGGGTAATGCAAAGATCACCGACACGTTAAAGACCCGTATTGTAGGCGAAGCGCTTTATTTGCGCGCTTTACATTATTATATGCTTACCAATAGTTTTGGCGCCGTACCGGTTTGGACGGATGAGTTGAATGTGGATGTGGTAAGTACATTGCCGCGTGTTGATGCCGCCGAAGTAAGAAAACAAATAAAAGCCGATCTGCTGCAGGCCTCCGGTCAATTGCCCAATTCATATCCCGCTGCAGAAGTAGGCCGGGCTACCAAAGGCGCTGCACTGGCCCTGCTGGCAAAAACCTGCCTGCTTGATAAAGATTGGGCAAACGCAGAAAAATATGCGCAAATGGTAGTGGATAGCAAACAGTATACGCTCGTGAACTTTGCCGACCTGTTTGATGTCAATAACCGGTTCAAGAACAATAAAGAGTCGATCTTCGAAATTCAGTTCAAACGCGATAACGCCAGCAATACCAATACCCGTGTTACTTATTATTATACCTGGTTTATGCCCACCAGAGATGCTAATGGTAAAACCTATGCAGGGGTTGATTTTGGTACCACTGTAATGCTGGGGTATGAGAATTTTTTGCCATCACTCGCATTGGTAAATATGTTTGAAACCGGCGATAAACGTAAAGAGGTTACCCTCGCTTCTGCTTACAATGGTCAGCCTTTTACCAGATTCAAGAAACCTAACCACCCCTGGTTTGGCGCCAAGTTCTGGGACTTTCAGGCGAATGACAAGAACAGTGGAAAGAATATTTACTTTCAACGCTATGCCGATGTGCTGCTTATACTGGCTGAAGCGCAGAATGAACAAAGCAAAACCAATGATGCCCTTACCTGGATCAATAAAGTACGTGCAGACCATGGTGGCCTAACCACACCGGTTAGTGGCGTAAGCCAGGACTCAGTAACCAAACTGATCAGGAAAGAAAGAGCCATTGAATTTGTGGGTGAGTTTCAACGCAAATGGGACCTGGGCCGTTGGGGTACGCTGGTAGATGCTGTTAAATCAGTGGCAGATGATAATCCGATAGGCGCCAAAAATATAATACCCGAATATGCTTTGTTTCCCGTTCCTGATGCGGAGATTATTAAGAATCCCAATTTAAAGCCGCAGAATAAAGGATACTAAAAGCGAGTTGACCGGTTAACCGGTTGACGGGTTGACCAGTTGACCAGGAAGGCAGGTTGATAGGGTAATAAAACTACCAAACTGTTCACCGGCGGTCCCGGCGGTTCAACCGGTATCAACATATTCAAAACTCCGTATTAATGAAACAGCCGATCGTTTTTATTTTACTGTTAGTACAGTTGAAAGGTATTGGTCAGCACATAATACCGGCTCCGCTACACGTGAAGGAAGGAACCGGACGGTTTATTATCAACGCAGCCACTACCATAATTGATAAGTCCGACAATAAAAACACCGTATCCTTTTTTAGCAGCTGTTTGAAACAAAGCAAACTGGTTAAAGGTCAGGTAAATGCTATACTCATTACCAGCAAAGGTGCGGAGCACCTGCCGGCGGAAGGGTATACGCTTTCGGTAACGCCAAGCCAGGTGAAACTGGTGGGCAAAGGCGCCGGATTGTTTTATGGAATACAAACACTGATGCAATTGTTTCCCGGCACCAGCCGGGGAACAATTGTTTTACCTGCCTGTACTATTGAAGATCAGCCACGCTATGGTTACCGCGGGTTAATGCTCGATGTATCGCGGCATTTCTTTACG
>CBIMFG010000487.1:0-4708 GCA_966243125.1 uncultured Niastella sp. | reverse complement strand
GGCCATGCTGCTAAGGAACTGCGAGTTACCAATGCGGTCGTTACCCGCTTGCCCCCACGCTGCACGTAATTTAGCTGTGCTTAACCAGTGTACATTGGTGAAAAAGGATTCCTCGCTCATTACCCAGCCTGCAGACAGTGAAGGGAAAATGCCCCAGCGGTTATTAGGACCAAATTTTGAAGAACCATCACTCCGCAGCGAACCAGCCAGTAAATATTTATTATCAAAATTATATTCTGCCCGGCCGAAGTAAGAGATCAGCGCATTTTTTGAAGCAGAAATGGTATTGGCATTAATGGTTTTGGCGCGGGTAAAATCAAACACATAGGTTTTATCATCGGGGAAACCTGTGGCCTGCTGGTTCGTTGTTTCTTCATTATAAGTTTCCTGTGAGGCGCCCAGCAATAAGTTGATGCCATGCACCCCAATTTGCTTTTTATAGTTTGCTGTTGCCTGTAACAGCAGGCTGTTGCTGATGAGGGTTGTTTTTTTGGAGGTAGAAATAGAACCGGGTGTTGCCACATCCCACGTTGGCTGGGCATACGTTGGGTTATACGTGCGTTCTGAATTGGTGCGGTAATTCCAGCCCACCAATCCCTTCACATCCAGTCCATCAATAATATTTACACTGGTGGTAAACGCCGTGTTCAACCGCGTGTCTTTATTGGTGCGGCTGTAATCCATTGCCTGTACATACGGGCTTATGACGTTAGGGCCCGGGCCCCAGCCATCATAATATTTGCTGGGCTGTGCGCCTGCTTCTTTACCGGTGCCGGCCAGCACCCAGCCGGGTAAACTTAACATGCGTGAAACGGCATTGTCCTTACCATCTACATTAGCACCGGTGATGGTACCAATGGAAGGCGAAATGTTCAACCCTATTCTTACCCGATCGCTTACTTTGGCATCCATATTACCACGGAACGAATATCGCTTGTAGTTAGAACCCACGATGATCCCATTCTGGTCATAAACGCCGCCTGAAATGGAGTAGTTGATTGCTTCTGTGGCGCCGGATGCTCTTAATTCCACATTATTAACCGGCGCGCTGCGCAACACCACATCCTGCCAGTCGATGCGCTCCAGCGCATCGGTTCCCCAATAAGGATCGTAGATGCCATAGGTAGCGCGAATACTCAGTAAGTCGGTGCGGGTAGGGTATGTTTTACCGGTTTTTGAGGTGGCGTAAGCAATACGGTCTGCCTGACTAACATCAGCGCTTTGTCCACTGGCAGTGGTCCAGATGCGGTCGAGCCATTTTTTATTGAAGTCGATCCATTCATCTGAACTCAGCACATCCACTTTTTTTTCAGCAGTAGCTACTGAGGTATAGGCCGATAAAGAAAGTGTGGGTTTACCCGGCTTACCGCGTTTGGTGGTTACTATAATTACGCCGTTTGAACCGCGAGAACCGTAAATAGCCGCGGAAGAGGCATCTTTCAGCACATCTATAGAAGAGATATCGGAAGGGTTTATGCCCGACAAATTATCCAACGGTACGCCGTCTACCACATAGAGTGGGGTAGCGGTTCCGGAAATAGAAGCCGCGCCGCGCACGTTCACCACAATGTCGGCGCCAGGCGCGCCTGTTGTATTACGAACGGCCACACCCGCCAGCTGACCTTGCAATGCCTGTTCAATACGGGTTATGGGCCGGTCCTGAATTTGTTTTTCACCAATTTTGGCAATGGCGCCGGTGATGTTGCCTTTTTTCTGCGTACCATAACCGTAAGCTATAACCTCAATTTCATCGAGCTTGGTATTAGCACGTTCCAGTGTTATAGTTAATGCCTGCGCCGCCGAACTTACTTTAACCGTAATGGCGGTATATCCTATAGAACTGATGGTGAGCACATCGCCAATGCTGGCATTGATGGTGAACGACCCATCGGCTTTGGTGGTAACGCCCGTATTGGTTTTGTTGATCATTACATTGGCGCCCGCTAATGGATGGCCATCGCTGTCCCGAACAGTTCCTTTTATTTCTTCAAAAGGTTTGGGTGTTTCGACAACAGCAACAGGAATTGTTTTGCGGCTGAGTAAAATGGATTTTACCGAGAGCTTGTAACCAATAGGCCGGTTAGCAAATAAGGTTTCCAGAAATTGTGCAAGCGGTTGATCGTGCACCGCGAGGGTAACCGTTCCGGCATCTTTCAGCATGTCTTTGGTGTACAAAAAAACATAGCCGGTTTGACGTTCAACAACAGCAAACACTTTTTCAAGCGCCACCTGTTTGCCGGTAAAGGTTACAGTTTGTGAAAGGCCATTGGCCCCCACGTTCAGGAAGGCAGTCGTTAGTAATACAGTTAGTTTCATAACTAACAGCGGTTTAGTTTTTGGCATACAATCGTTACAGTTTTAAGTACGTATGGTTGGTTTATTATCTACTTTTCACAAGCAATGTTTTTCCTTCCAGTTTGCATTCCACACCAAAATTTTTCAGGTAGTCGATAATATCTGATAATGGAACGCCTCTGTTCAGCTTACCCTGAAATTCTATGTTGGGAATGGCGCCTTCAAATTGCACCCGCACATCGTACCATCGTTGTACCTGGTGCATGAGGTCTTTGAGATCAGCGCCGGCGAGGTTGAACAGGCCGTTTTTCCAGGCGATAACCTGTTCCAGGTCGGGTGAATGGTTGATGGTGAGTGGTGAATTATCCGCTATCACAGCCTGTTCTCCTGGTTTTAAAATGGCTGTTTTTCCATTGGCCATTGACCATTGACCATTGACGACTTTCACGCTTCCCTGTAACAGCGTAGTACGAATGGTCTTTTCGTTTTCATAGGCATTTATATTAAAGTGAGTACCTATTACAGTCACTTCTTCTTTATCATTTACGTTCACTACAAATGGCATGTTTGCCTTGCGCGCCACTTCAAAATATACTTCACCGGTTACCCTAACTTCCCGCCGGGCGCCTGTAAATGCGGTAGGGAAGCGGATGCTGGAGGCGGCATTCAACCAAACATGGCTGCCATCGGGCAACACGATCTGGTATTGGCCGCCGTTGGGGGTGGTTACGGTGTTGAAGGGTGAGTGGTGAGTGGTGAGTGGTGAGTTTGCTCCCTGATATTCGAGTTGTCCGTCTTCCTTCTTCTTCACTATTGTTTTGCCTTCCTTCGCAATGGTTCCATTGCTTATACTATTAAGGTCTATTACGCTTCCATCGGCCAGGGTAAGTATGGCTTTGTTGCCACCGGGCTGTACGTCTTTTGCGGTTTTGTTGGCCAGCCTGGTTGGCGGATTTTCTTTGGGTAGAACCGGTGTATGACGCCAGAAATAGCTGGCGCCTGCCGCCAATATCATTATGGCCGCACAGGCTGCCATAAGCCGCCAGTATCGGTTTGTTTGTATTGCTACTACAGGTGTTCTGTGTGACCCTACAATTGCCTCTAATACACCCGCAGCCACCTCAGGCGGCATAGGTGTTTGGGCAGGCTGCTGTAACATTTGTTCTATCCTCGCTTTTACTTCCTCATCACGTCCCTGGGCTAACAAGTCATCAATTGTTTCCTCCATAAAATAGCTTAATAGTGTTATAGTCTGTTGAAAGCGGTGGTTTGGGGGGGAAGGGTCAAAAATATTTTTACAATATTTTCAGCACCACTAAAATTGTGAGACTGACATTTACCTGTGTAAGACAGTACGCCCTGATGCTGCGGAGTGATTGTTCCAGGTTGTATTTCACGGTCTCTGGCGACACGCCTAATTCGGTGGCCGCGGCCTTCCGGGAAAGTCCCTGTTGTTTTATCAGCTGGTAGGTTAGGCGTTGCTTTTTGGGTAAACGCGCAATGGCGCGGGCAAGAATGGCATCATAATCCTTATTTTCCAACAGTACAGCAGGCGTGTAGTGGTCGTCTTCGGGGTCAATAGTTTGTTGCAGATCGCGCTGCCGTTGCCGCTGCTTCAACGCATCGTAGATCTTGTTACCGGCCATCCGGTTCAAATAAGCCGATAAATAAGTAATGGTAGTAGCGTTGTGCCTTTGCAGCCACAGATCCAGGAAAACATCCTGTACAATTTCTTCTGCCAGGGCGGCTGACCCTGATACATGCAGAGCAGTGCTGTAGATGGGATCCCGGTAGCGTTCAAAGATGAAACTAAACACGGTTTCTTCACCACCAGCTAACATTTGTAATAATTCCCTTTCCGTAAAATTATTTTCGGGAGGCACTATATGGCAGCAATTTAGCGGGTAAAATAAAGAAAACACCCCATGTCACTGTCATGGGGTTTCCCGGGCTCAACAACGTATGGCTACAGATTATATATTTGTAACAAATACAATTGCCTGCACATATGAGAACCATTGTTAAAATTGCCGTTTGCATATGGCTTTCCACCAGCTGTGCGAACAAACGATCCATGTGATCTGCGAAGTAAGTGATACGGGCAGTCCGGTATTAACCAGGTATCAGCGGGTTGTTATAACTATGGAATAGTTACTCTTGAAATGGTGAATGGCAATTCAGGTTTACCCGTACTGAGGCGGTTGAGTTGACCATTGACCACTAAAAAATAATCACCTGCTTTTGCAATGGTAGTATTAAACAACAAACCGTTGCCAAAGCCGGCGAACAGGTCGCGCTGAATCTGCTTCCTCCGCTCAAGAAACCGTTCGAGACTTCGGTCATCCAGAAAATCCTGTCCGACCTGAAAATCGGCCGCGTGCCGCCGCCGTCCGAAGTGAAAGTCTCGCTTGCC
>CBIMFG010000486.1:0-4709 GCA_966243125.1 uncultured Niastella sp. | reverse complement strand
ACCCGCTAACAGTAATACACATAGTACCAGCCCGGCTATCAAAAAGAAAATAATAGCACGGGCCAGCGTTTTGGCGCCTGCCTGTGCTATGTTTATACGGGCTAAATCATAATAAGTTTCGGCAATGTCCTTAACGTGATTCGCAAGGTTGGCTGTTTGGGTATGTAACTCTTCCATAGGTGTTGTTTTATCTCCGGTCTACATTAAGTAAGCTGTACAATCAATTCAAACAGCACGTGTTAGCTCTCCAGTTCCTGTTCTACTTCCTTGGCGCCTTTGTACATATTTGCTAATTCATCTTTACCAATGGCCAGCAGTTCCGATACATCTTCCATTACTTCATCAATGCCATCTTTGATCTTTCTTCTTAACTCACTGCCTTTTTCGGGAGCCATTAAAACACCAATTGCGGCGCCTGCAGCTGCAGCGGCCAACATGCCTAGAATGATTTTTGTGTTAGATGTCATACATTTACGTGTCAGGAATTTGAGGAAAAAATTATACCACTGACGAAAGATTCCTGATTTTTTTATATTTTTCATCAATGGGAAACAATTTCCCCAGGGGTATTTAAAATTCAGCTCTAAAAAACATGACAAAGGAGCGCCTTAAGGTTTTAATTATTGACGATGAGAAGGATCTGTGCCTTTTGATTAAGGCCTACCTTAGCCGTAAAAACTGTGATGTACATACCGCTTATACGCTTACCGAAGGGCTAAGCCAGGTAGATCAGTTTTTGCCAGATATATTATTTCTCGATAATAACCTGCCCGATGGGCTGGGCTGGGAAAAGGCTGAAGTTATTATTAAGCACCATCCCAACATAAAACTGCACCTGTTAAGCGCCTTTAACCCGCCTCAGATCAAGGACGACCTGCCGGTAACCAAGATCTGGGAAAAGCCAATATCCCTGCGCGATCTTGATAAGTACTTCAGTTAGTTTACTTCCCCTTTGTCTTATTGTTAATTGTCCTGAGCGAAGTTGAAGGACTATATTTGCAACTCATTTTGAAACTATATGATGAGAATTGCAATTAACGGTATGGGCCGTATTGGCCGCCTTTTGTTCAGACGCCTGATTGATAGCAACGAAGTTGAACTGGTTGCGGTAAACGACATCATGGATGCCGATAACCTGGCTTACCTGTTAAAATATGATTCTATTTACGGCACTTTTGCCGGCAACATTACCCACAAACCCGGAGTACTGGTAGCAAATGGGAAAGAAGTAAAAGTCCTTCAACAACAACATCCCTATTCACTGCCCTGGAAAGACCTGAATATTGATGTGGTGCTGGAATGTTCAGGCATGTTCAGTAACCGGGCTGCTGCCGAACAACATATAAAGGCCGGCGCCCGCAAAGTGTTGTTATCAACTACCGGTTCAACCGATATTCCCCTGCTTGTGTATGGTTTTAACCAGCATGCCCTTACCAAAGAAGAAACTATTGTATCGCCCGGTGGTTGTATGACCAATTGCAGTACCCATATCCTGTACATCCTGAATGCCATCGGCATTAAATCGGTACAGTGCAATATTCTGCACTCCTATACCTCGCGGCAGGAGCTGGTTGATGCCCCGCACAAACAGTTCAGACGTGGCCGGGCAGCTGCCGAAGCCATTATTCCCGTGGAAATTGACCTGCAACAATCGCTCGAACGGTTATTGCCAACCATGAAGGATAAAATTGCCTCGGTAAGTACCAGGGTGCCGGTGGCCAATGGCGCTATGGCCGATTTTACCATTCAGCTGCAGCAGGAAACTACCCGTGAAGAAATAAATAAACTGTTTTCAACAGCCGCTAAAAACGACTATAAAGGAATTATAGAATATACCGAAGACCCCCTGGTATCGCTGGATATTAAAGGAAACACCCATTCCTGCGTTATTGATGGCACCCTTACCACCGTTATTGGCAACCATGTAAAGCTGATAGCCTGGTTCGATAATGAGTATGGGTTTACTTCCCGGATGCTGGATTGGTTACCTTTGATGGGATGAGAAAAGGCAAAATGTTGAATATCGAATAATGAATATTGAATGTTGAAGTGACAGCAGGAAATGAAGAATTAAACATGAAGAACAGAGGAATCAGGAGGGTGTATTTCTCCCCTCTATTGGAGGGCCGGTGGGGTGATGGCCGCGCAGTGGTGTATTTGCTTGCAGCTTGCGGCTTGCAGCTTAAAGCTGACCACTCACAATTTTAATTAGCTTTTAATTCCTTAAATTGAGCTAGCATACCCGGTAAGTTTATTATTCGTGAATTTTGCGTCCATGAATTTATAGCTATGGAAGAGATAAAAATTTTACTGGTTGAAGATGAAAAAAAGATAGCAGAGTCATTAAAGAAAGGACTTAGCGAACAGGGCTATCATGTAGAAGTTGCCTTTGATGGACTTATTGGGAAGAAGTTGTTCGAGACCTATCCGTTCGACCTCATTATTCTGGATATTAACCTGCCCGGTTTGAATGGGTATGAACTGTGTAAGGAAATTCGCCACCACAGCGAGCGCATTCCGGTGGTGATGTTAACGGCCCTTAATACCACAGCCGATAAAATTGAAGGCTTTGATGCCGGCGCCGATGACTATATTGTAAAGCCATTCGACTTTAAAGAGCTGCTGGTGCGCATCAGGGCCCTGTTAAAAAGGATCTACCACAATATTCCAACCGGTAATATTCTGAAGGTGGCCGATTTAACCATGAACCTCGACAGTAAGGAAGTAACCCGGGCCGATAAACCCATTTCGCTTACTGCCAAGGAATTTCAGTTGCTCGAATACCTGATCAGGAACAAGAACCGGGTGGTATCCCGTGCCGATATAGCCCTGAACGTGTGGGATATTGACTTCGATACCAAGACCAATGTAATTGATGTATATGTAAACTTCCTGCGTAAAAAGCTGGATAAGGATTTTGAAACCCGGCTTATTCATACCCAGGTAGGCATGGGCTATATACTGAAAGAAATTTCTTAGATTGAAAATCAAATTTAAAATAACCGCGTTGTTTGCCTTACTTGTTACCATCATTCTGTTGGTATTAAGTATTTCTGTACATTATTTTACCTCGCTGCAACGCACAGAAGCTTTTAAAAAGCGGTTAAAAGGAAGGGCCAATAACGATGGCCAGTTGTTCTCTTACCTCGGTGATAGCGACAGCAGCCGCGCCTTTCTGTACCATATTGATTCCGCCTCGGCCTTTACGCTCACCCAAAAAAGCGTGGTGATCTTCGATTACCTCGACAGGCCTGTGTACCGCTATAATGCCGACAATATTGATAGCATAATACCTGATAAGGAAATTCTGAAACAGGCCCGGGTTAAACACGACGTTTATTTTACCAGCAAAAAACGCGATGCACTGGCTTTTCATTACACCGATAACCGAAGCCGCATAGTAGTGGTGGTGGCCGCGTATGATGTGGATGGCTGGCAACGGTTAAAAGACCTGCGCGACATTTTGCTTACCTGTTTGTTCATTGGTATTGCCATTGCCCTGGTGGTGGGCTATGCATTTTCGGTGCAGCTGGTAAAACCCATTAAGCAAATCATTCACGATGTAAAACATATTACCTCACAAAACCTCACGCAACACATACATGCAGGCAGTACGCAGGATGAGCTAAACCAACTGGCCAACACGTTCAATGAACTGCTCGACAGGTTGCAGGAATACTTCCTGGTGCAACGGCGTTTTATATCCAATGCCTCGCATGAACTATCAACCCCGCTTACTTCCATCTTGAGCCAATTGGAAGTTACCCTGCAAAATAAAAGAAGCGATGAAGAATACCAGCAGGTAATAACCTCGGTACATGAAGATGTACAGCAAATGCAACAGCTTACCAAAAGCCTGTTGGAGATAGCCAAAACAGGAACCGAAGGGGGGATAGAATTAAGTGAGATACGCATTGATGAGGTGTTGCTGAAAGTAACGGCCGATGTACAAAAGAACAGCGACGCCTATAAAGTACAATTGGAATTCGGGGATTTTCCTGATGATGAAAAAGCGTTCCTTGTTTTCGGAAATGGCGATCTGTTGTATAGTTCACTACGTAATATTGCAGATAACGGTTGTAAATTTTCGTACGATCATCAGGTAATGGTGAGTCTGTTGTTCGAAAACGATAACGTAATGGTACAGTTTAAGAATTTTGGCGATACCATTACCGAACCAGAAACAGAACACATTTTTCAACCATTTTACCGCAGCGCTACCGCCTCGCCTATAAGAGGTTTTGGGTTAGGATTGCCATTGGCCAAACGCATCATTAACATGCATAAGGGCACTATTAAAGTGCATTCCTCGCACGAAATGGGGACCATCTTTACCATTACACTACCTTCTGTAAAAGCATTTGCGGCTAAGGCCTAACTTCCCTTTAACAATTGCTAAACGTTGTTTAATTGCTTTTTAATTCCTGTTTAATTATCGTTTAACCATAATAAAGCATATTTGGTGTTCTATTATTTAAATGAAATTGAACCAATCAGTTTTTATATTCAGAAGTTTGGCAGCAGGTGTAATTATTTTTGCATTGGTTGCTTTTGTGCTGCAACAAAAGAATAAACGGCTGAATGAAAGCAACAATAAATTGATGTTACAAAACGATTCGGTATTATCGGTAAATCTGCAATTGCAGAAAGACATTAACTTCCTGAAGCACGACCTCGATAGTTTAATTCATAATCCCGAAAAGCAACAA
>CBIMFG010000485.1:0-4721 GCA_966243125.1 uncultured Niastella sp. | reverse complement strand
TTCGTGCATTTCATGGCATTTATGAAGGTGAAAAATTGACCGGCAGTGATTATGAAATAAATGTGCGGGCAGTTTATGAAGAAGGCGACAGCACGTTTGACGATTTAAAAAATACGATCAATTACGTTGAAATACTCGAAATTGTAAAGCAACGTATGCAAATACCAACGGGTCTTTTAGAAAAGGTGGCAGACAGCATTATTCGCAAGATCAGGCATCAGTATCCGTTCTGTACAGAGATCAGTATTTCTATCTATAAATTAGATGCCCCTGTAGAGAATTTTCAGGGAAAATTAGGCGTTACATTACATAAGAAGTTTGATGGGTAAATTAGGAAGTATACTAGGGCTGTTGCTTTTGTTAATCCTGCCATTCGAAAACAAGGCACAGGATATCAACGGGCTGTTGAAGGATGCACAACAGCTTGAAAACGCATTTAAAGAACCCGAAGCCCTGCAAAAGTACCTGGAGGTAGTGCGTGTTCAGCCCAATAATTTAACCGCCCTTACTAAGATCAGCGAACTGTACAGCATTTTAGGAAAACACCAGGGAACAAAAGACAAACAAAAAGAATATTACCGGAACGCACGCGTGTATGCGCAAAAGGCGTTGAGCGTAAACCCCAATAATTCAGATGCCAATGTGGTAATGGCCCTGGCCATGGGGCGTATGGCGCTTATTGCAAGTGGCGATGAAAAAATAAAAGCGGTAAAAGATGTAAAAACCTATTCCGAAAAAGGCGTTCAGCTCGATCCCAATAATTTTAAAGCCTACCATGTGCTGGCTAAATGGCACTATGAAGTAAGCGACCTTAATTCGGTTGAAAAATGGCTGGTAAAAGTGGCTTATGAAGCACTGCCCAAAGCCAGCCTTGACGATGCCATTAAATTGTACGAAAAAAGCCGCCAGCTCAATCCTTCTTTTTTATTGAACTACCTCGAACTGGCTAAATCATACCACCGCAAAGACAATGATAAAAAGGCGGTAGAACTCCTTGAAACCATGCTTAAAATGCCGGTTAAAATAAGCGAAGACAACTACATTAAAGCCAAAGGCAAAAAGTTACTCGAAGAATACAAGTAGTCAATGTGATAATGTGATAATTCGAATGCCTTGGATTTCATTATCAAATTATCACATTATCGAATTATCAAATTACTTTGTTCTTCCATCGGCCGCTCTTCATATAAAAGAAAGAAGGTAAACACACACAAGTCCAATATAACCACTCACTCATCCACCCAAAGGTTATTGATAAAAAGAATTTATCTAATGTGAGGTAAATGTACACGCAGTAGATCACAATGGCGAAGATCTCAGCCAGCATTGACATACGCGTGTTGCCCGAACCAATAACCGCATTCAGGTATACCACTGCCAGCGACATCATTAAAATAGCCGCCGACATTACCCGCACTACCGGTATGGCCTGTGCCACAAACTCGCCCGACTGACCATACACCGAAAACAACAATCCCGGAAACAAATTGAGGAAAATGAATAGTACGATGGCTGAGCCCAGGCTTAGCCAGATCATTTTTTTTATAAGCTGCCCTACCAGTTCCTGCTTGCCCTGACCAATAATATTGCTTACCATGGCATTGGTAGTGCTGCCAAAAGCCCAGATCACAATACCTGCCAAACCCAGCACGTTGCGCATGGTATTGGAAACCGCCAGGGCTACTTCTCCATGTGCATCAATAAGCAGGAAGAAATATTCCCAGCTTAGCAAACTGATGCCATGCTGAAAGATGAGCGGGGTAGACATGCGAAATATAAGCCGGGCATTATGCCTGTCAAAGCGGAAGTTTTTGAATAAATGTAATTGCTGGCTAATGCCTTTTTTCCAGATCACCAGGTAAACTACCAGCAGTCCAACAACTTCGGCAACAATGGAAGAAACGGCCGCCCCGTTCAACCCCATTTCAGGAAAACCACCATGGCCAAAGATCAGCAGGTAATCGAGCAGAATATTGGTAGCCGCCTCGGCCAGGGCGCCACCCACCAGGTATTTACTTTGGTTGGTGCCTACCAGCAGTGCATTGCGCATCTGATAAACATATAAGAAAGGAAGCCCCCAAATGCGGATCTGGCAAAAAGAAACAGCCTGTTGCAGGCGCCCGGGCTCTTTAATAAAGAAACCAAACAAATGCGGAGTGGCCGTAAAGGTGAGCAGTATGCCCAGCAACGAGGCAGAAAGCCCCATAAACACGGCCTGGCTAAATAGTTTGCCAATTTCTTCCGGCCGGTTTTCGCCGGCCCGGCGGGCTATCAGCGCCTGCAGGCCATTGTTCAACCCATAACCAATGGCTGAAAAAATAAGGTAATACACGCCGGTAAGCCCTGCAATGGCCAGCGCTTCCTTACTATAATGCCCTAAAAAAATATTATTGGTAACAAAATTGATTTGTGGTATTAAAATGGAGAAGCTTATCGGGGCTGCCATTTTAATGATCTGCCGGGTGGTGAGTTGTACCTGGAATGCTGTATTTTTAGATAAGGTGCTCATAAAAGGGCTGCAAAGTTACAGGTTTCAGGTTACAAGGCCCTTAAACCTGCAACTTGTAACTTGTAACCTGCAACTTTTTCGTATCATTGCAACTTTTGAATAATATGCTAAAGGCTAATTTTGATATTGTTCCTGAAATGCGGGACTCCGAAGAGCTTCAAAACAGTCAACTGTTAATTGAAGTAGGGGAGAAGATGTTCAGCTTTGTTATTTATAACAAAGAACAAAAACGTTTTGTAGGCCTCAGACAGTACAACCTCGATTATACGCCGGGCAAAACCATGCTGGAGAACCTGCTGGAAATTGTAACCAACGATGAGTTGTTGCAATCGCAGTTTAAAGAAGCTTTTATCATTTACAATTATACCGATAGTAACTTTTTACCGGAAAAGGTTTTTCATATTGAATTAAACCAGCCGGTAACTGAGGTGTTATACGGAAATGCCAAAAAGGGATTGTTGCTGAGCGAAAAGGTGATTGGCTATAAAATGTATAATATTTACCGGGTTCCCCGCGAAATACATGCCCTGTTGCAACGCAAATTCAGCAGCGGCAACTACTGGCACTATTATACGCTGATGTTGTACGATCAACAGGTACAACCATCGGCCGGTGAACAGGTAATAAAAATGGTAATGCGGGCCGATCAGTTTTTGGTAGCCGTTTTTAATGGCGAAAAAATTCAGCTGATCCAGTCCTATTCCTACCAAACTCCGGACGACGTATCCTACTACCTGCTGGGCATCTGTAACAAGTTTAACATCAGCCAGGAAAAGGTAACGCTCATTGTTTCCGGTTTGCTCGATGAGCAATCGCGCCTGTACCAGGAATTGTTGAAATATTTCTTACAGGTACAATGGGACCGTATGCCCGAATCCATTAAACTGGACCAGGCATTTTCAGCATTTCCCACCCATTACTTTTCACCGCTTTTGAAAATGGCATTATGCGTATAATAGGAGGGGATTTAGGAGGAAGAAGAATTAATCCGCCAGGTAACATGCCGCATACCCGGCCTACCACGGATATTGCCAAGGAAGGGCTCTTCAACATCATCCAGAACAATCTTGAGATAACAGCCTTACATACACTCGATTTGTTTGGCGGAACCGGCAGCATCAGCTACGAGCTTAAATCGCGTGGCGCCGCCGCCTGTACTATTGTGGAGAAAGACCCTGCGATGTATGAGTTTATAAAGAAAACAGCTACTGCCCTGCAACTGGAAAACTTCCATGTGGTAAAGATGGATGTGTTCAAATTCATTGGCCAGTGCACCAGCAAATTCAATTTTATATTTGCCGGTCCGCCCTACGCCTTAGGCACCATCGACGACCTGCCGAAACTGATAGTAGAAAAACAACTGCTGCAACCCAACGGCTGGTTTGTACTGGAACATACACCGCGTAATAATTACGAAAGCTATCCTTTATTTGCTACGAGTCGCAACTACGGAACTACTATTTTCAGCATTTTTGTGAATAAAGAACAGCTATAAGCTATAAGCCGTAAGCTATAAGCAAATACAGTAAACGGTTGATTGCCGCGATGGCTTACAGCTTATGGCTTAAAGCTTACAGCTAAATAAGCTTAATATGGAAAAGATATTCGTTACCGGTATAGGAACCGGAATAGGAAAGACTTTCGTTTCTGCCATTGTAGCAAAGGCACTAAACGCCGATTACTGGAAACCGATACAGGCCGGTTTTGAAGACGGTACCGATAGTGAATGGGTATCGCGCTGGCTGAAAGAAAGCGGTTCGGTTGTGCATCCCGAAGTATACCGGCTGGCAAAACCCGCATCGCCACATATTGCTGCCCGCGAGGAAGGTATTACTATTGATATTCAACATATTTGCGATCGAATTCCCCATATAAACCGCACTTTGCTCATAGAAGGAGCGGGGGGATTATTGGTTCCGCTAAATAATACTACCTTTGTAGCAGATTTGATCAAAGCGCTCGGCGCAAAAGTAATCTTGGTTAGTCGTAATTACCTGGGGAGTATCAATCACTCCCTGTTAACAGCACGGGTTTGCCGCGAGTTGCAAATACCGGTGATCGGTTGGGTTTTTAACGATCAATACCTTGATTATGAAGATGAAATAGTTCAATGGAGCAACTTGCCCAGGATAGCATCAATTCCCTATTCTGACAATGTAAACGGGACATTTATCAACTCTCAGGCAGCTGCTATACAAAAGCGGCTGGAAGA
>CBIMFG010000484.1:0-4721 GCA_966243125.1 uncultured Niastella sp. | reverse complement strand
TAGGTTTTATCTTCCTACTTGGTTCCGAGTAAAATTTCATAGATCAGGATCATGACGGGTACGTTTTGCTTTTGCAGATACTGAATGATCTGCTGCAATCGTTTTAACTCGGCCATAAAGTAGGACGTATGTTCCTGTAAGGAATCGCTTACACGAATGGACCCCTTAATGATCATGGGCGTAAAGGAGAACGAAGCAGCACAAACCGGCGCGCCGCATTGGGCCAGTATGAGGTTACTGCCCAGCGTTCGCAAAAAGGTGGTTTTACCACTCATATTAGATCCCGTTACCAGCACCAGCTTTTCATTAATACCAAATGAACAATCATTGGCCACCCGGCTCTCAGCAGCAATCAACGGATGCGCCATTTGCGTAGCTGAAATTGATAAGGTATCGGTATTTACAGTGGCATACTGATACCCAGGATTATTATAAGCAAAAGTTGACAACGAGTTCAGGCTTTCTATCATACCCACAGAATGGATCCATTCGTTAAATTGATCCTTGTGTTGCTGCTTCCAGCTCTCCAACGCCCACAAACACTGGATGTCGTACATATAAAAGCTGTTCAGAAAAAAGTTTACGAACAGGTTCAACCGCTGATCGAACATGGCGGCTAAACGAGAAAGCTTTTTTACCGTTTGATGTGCTTCGGCTGCTTTGTCTTTTTCTTTTTTTAAGAGCAGGGAACTACCGGTTTCCACTTTTGTAAAAAGCGACAAGATGGTGGCATACTGGTTCAGGATGGCTTCCTTTTTTCCCAACAAGGTATGTTGCTGTTGAATACGTTTTGCATACTTACCAATAATGCTCCAGTTAATTAAAACAACCGGAGCCAGCAACGCATAATTGCCGGTAACAAGCCAATAAACCAGGAACACGGTACTATACAAAGGCGTAAGCAAACGCAGGATATTGATAAATTGATTGCCATGGATGGCCTGCGGCTGTTGTAGCCAGTTACCAATATCATCCATATTGCCTTCTTTTTCGCCGTTTATCAATCCATGCGCTGTGAGTAACTGCCCTAAATCCCGTTGTGTGCTCAATGCCCTAACAGCTTGTTGCTGGTCGTCAATGGCAACCGGGTTTAACAGTGGTTCATTCAGCAAACCTGCCAGCTGTTTGGTACCATGACCGGTGGTAGTACGGTTGAGTAAAAGATATAAAGAACCGGGTCCAAATACATCCAGATCGCCGGAGATGCTGCCATAGGATAGAAACTCCTCCCCATTGCCAAACTGGTTGGGTTTGTTTTGCAGCACATTCAACTCATTGGTATTTATGAACAGCAACTTTTCGAGTAACACTTTACGATCGTTCAGCCGCCAGGCAATACGTACCAGCACTGCAAACCCAATGGCCAGCAACAGGGTAGTAAGTATCCAGGCGGTATTGTGAACACTGATCCATTTGTAAACACCCCAGGCAAAACCGCCAAAAGCCACCATCCGCAACACAGCCACCCCGGCAGCATATGGTCTTAACCGGGTTAATGCATCCGTGTAATATTTTACTTTCTCTTCGTAAAAAGCAAGGATTGACAACATAATGAATGCAAGATAGCTCAAATCTGTTACCGGTTACCAGTTGCCGGTTACCGGAAATACAAATACAGTTAGCTGTCTGCAATAAAAGACCGGTGACTGGCGACCGGCAACCTGCTGATTGATCATGTATAGCCCAATCATATTCCATTTAGCATCAATATATTTAAATACCACTTTTCGGCACTTGTATTTCACTGTTATATTTGTAACTTAGGAAAGCTAAACGGCATCAACAATGCAATTCAAAATCTTATCCCATGCCGGTTTATTGGTAAAGAATAAACCAGGCAAATCATTGATATGCGACCCCTGGTTAGTTGGCAGCAGTTACTGGCGATCCTGGTGGAACTATCCACCGGTAAGTAAAGAACTCATCAACTCCCTGCAACCCGATTTCATTTACCTCACCCATATTCACTGGGACCACTTTCACGGCGACTCCTTAAAAAAGTTCAAACCCGATATTCCCATCATAGTTCCAAAGGGCAATTATACCCGCATGAAGGACGATCTGTTTTACCTGGGCTACACCAATATTATTGAATTAAAACATGGCGAACGGTATCAGATAGATGATAACTTCTACATTACCTCTTACCAGTTCTGGATGTTTCTCGACAGTGCGCTGCTGATTGAATGCGATGGCGTAAAACTGTTGAACCTGAACGATAGTAAACACATGGGGCTAACGCTGAAACAAATAGTTCGCAAGCACAAACCCATTGATTTTGTTTTCAGAAGCCACAGCTCGGCCAATGAACGGCTGTCGTACGAAATTGTTGATGAACCCGGCGCCCCGGTTGATGACCTGGAGCGGTACATCAGGGAGTTTGCACAAACCGCCAAAGCCACCAAAGCCAGGTTTGCCATTCCGTTTGCCAGCAATCATTGTCATTTACATAAAGACTCTTTCCATTTCAACCAATATATACAACATCCGATCTTAGTTGAGGACTACTTCAAACAACACCAGATCCAATCGCCCCAGGTAAAAGTGATGGTTTCGGGCGATAGCTGGTGTTCTGATAATGGTTTTACCATAAGCGATAAAGACTGGTTCACCAACCGTACCACCTTACTGGCGGAATATTTACAGCAACAAAAGGAAAGCCTGGAAAAATTCTATTTACAGGAAAATCAAACCGAGATAGATAAACAGGTAGTGGTTGAATATTTTGAGAAGTTTACCACCACGCTGCCGTTTTTTATCAGACGCTATTTTAAAGACGTGAACTTTACGTATGTGCTTTCCGCCGCCGATGCCACCAAATATGTATATCAAATAAACATTCACCAGGGCAGGGTAGTGGAGTTGCCAGCCAATACGGTCTTAGACCATGCCACATATCCCATTCAAATACATACCACCGCTTTTATTTTTTTGCGGGGAATAGAATTCAGGATCTTCTCCCATATGTGTATTGGTAAACGCGTGTTTTACAAAGTAACAGCCAGTCATAAAAAATATATGGAGGCGCTGAACCTGGTGTTCAACGCCTATGAATATGATCTGTTACCCATTCGCCGCATCTTTACCTGGCGATCGGTAGAATCGTGGTCGATGAGGTGGCGGGAAGTTGTTCTATATATGCAATTGGCTAAAGATAAGCTGGTGTATGGGAATCTTGATTTGGATAAATACCTGCGTTCTTAGTTCTATGTTTTATGTTCTAAGTTCTTCGAAAACAAAGAACATAGAATTAAGAACTCAGAACTATGAATTTTTTAAAACAACCTGAACCGTTTGCGGCGTCTGTTGTAACAGTTCTACCTTAGAACCTGCAATCATTTTCTGTAAGATAACTTCGTTATAATGCCGAATAGTAAGTAATGTTAATCCTTTTTCAACCTGCACGTCAAAAATATCGGAAGCGGCGAGGGCCAGCTTTTCTATTTTTTCTGCATGATTATCTAAACAAACCTGAATGGAAACCGCGCCGGTTTGCATGAGGTTGGGTTTTATTTTTATATCGGCCAGTAACTGGTACAGGTCGGCAACGGGTTTCTCGCCCACAAACGAAAAATCTTTTGAATGCAGTTGTAACAGCGCCTGGTTTTGTTTCAGTACCACAATTGGCGGCAATCCTTTCAGGGTTTTATTATGAATCACCGTGCCGGCGAGGTCTTTATCAAGAAAGCATTTCACATACAAAGGAATGCCTTTATTCTGCAAAGGTTTAATGGTTTTGGGGTGAATTACCTGCGCGCCATAATAAGCCATCTCAATCACCTCATCGTAATTCAATTCCCGCAGCAACTGGGCATCGCTAAACTCCTTGGGGTCGGCACTCATTACCCCTTCCACATCTTTCCAAATGTATTGTCCGGCCGCGTTCAGCAGGTTTGCAAACACCGCTGCAGTATAATCGCTGCCCTCCCGTCCCAGGGTGGTGCTTTCATTTTCATCGGTTGAACCGATAAAGCCCTGGGTTACGACAGCTTTGTATTCTTTCAATAAAGGTGCTACCAGGTTCTCAACCCTTTCGGCGGTAAAGCGCCAGTCGATGTTCGCATCGCGGAAATTGTCATCGGTACGAATAATGTCCCGAACGTCTGTCCAATGGTTTGCAAAACCGATTTCGTTGAGGTATGCGCTTACTATTACGGTTGACAATAACTCCCCAATACACACAATTTGATCGTAATAATAATCAAACGGCTGCACCGGTTTATCGTGCAGTAGCCATTCTACTTCTGTAAAAAAATTCACCAATTGGTCCAGCGCCTCATTGTAGGTGGTAACCAGCAGAAATTTGGCAAGGGTGAGGTGGTTTTGCTTAATGGCATCAAACAGCTGCAATGCTTCATCGCGCTTGCCTGCATAAAATGCTTCGGCCACTTTTTCCAGGGCATTGGTGGTTTTACCCATTGCTGAAATAACGATCAGCAATTCCTCACCCTGGTATGATTTTAATATATGTCCAACCTGCTGGATTCTTTCCGTACTATTAACACTGGCGCCGCCGAATTTGAAGACCTTCATGCTTGTTTGATTAGTGACTATTGAATAAGGGTGCAAAAGTAAGAAATAGGAAGTAAGAAGTAAGAGAAAGGAACAATTGCTGATTTTGTGATTTGGGGATTTCTTCCGAATTAAGCCTGCAACAAATCGCAAAATCCCTATATACCGAAATCGGAAATAGGTTGTTTTCCCCTACCTTCGCCAGCTAA
>CBIMFG010000483.1:0-4732 GCA_966243125.1 uncultured Niastella sp. | reverse complement strand
CTATCTGCCGCCAACCATGAGCCCTTCTGAAACCAGTAAACTCGATGGTTACCTGGAGCACCCGGCCGAGGCGTTTGAGTATTATCGCAATATGGGTGTTGAAAAAGTAGTTTGTGAAGAAAAACACATGGGCTCACGGGCAGTGGTAATAGTAGGGCGCGATGAAAATGCCATTAAGCAAACATTTGGAATAGAAAATGAAGGCATAGGCACCGTGTATACCCGCACGGGCCGGCATTATTTTACCGAAAGAAAAACCGAACAGGATTTTCTGTTGCTGGTGAATGATGCCCTGGAGAAATCGGGTTTTTATGACCGGTTTCAAACCAGTTGGGTTTGTTTGGATGCTGAGTTAATGCCCTGGAGCGCCAAAGCGCAAAGCCTGTTGCAAACACAATATGGCTCAGTAGGCGCCGCGGCCAAACAAAGTTTACAAAGTGCTGTAACTGTTTTGCAGCAAGCTGCTGCCCGCAATGAAGCCGTGTTCTCCCTGCTGGAACAATACAAATTAAAACAACAACAAACCACGCAGTTTATTGATGCTTATCGCCGGTACTGCTGGCCAGTTCATAGTCTTACCGATTATAAACTGGCGCCGTTTCATATTCTGGCTACAGAAGGAAAGAGCTGGGTTGATCAGTCGCACGAATGGCATATGGAAAACATTCAACTGATTTGCGAAGAAGACTCCAGTGTGTTGCTGTCAACACCTTACAAGATCGTTGACCTGAATGACGCCGCCAGCATTGAGGATGCCACCAACTGGTGGTTGTCGTTAACGGCAAAGGGTGGTGAAGGCATGGTGGTAAAACCTTTTGATTATATTCATACCAACAAAAAAGGACTGGTACAACCTGCCATCAAGATCCGCGGACAGGAATAACTGCGCATTATTTATGGGCCGGAATATACCACGCCCGCTAATTTGAACCGCTTAAAATCAAGAGGCCTGGGCGCCAAACGCTCCCTGGCCTTACGGGAATTTGCGCTGGGGGTGGAAGGCCTGGAAAGATTTATAAAAAAAGAACCCTTACGCCGGATACATGAATGCGTTTTTGGCGTATTGGCGTTGGAAAGTGAACCGGTTGACCCGCGGTTGTAGTGCAATCACCTAACTTAGTAACATGAAATTTTTACATCCCGCTATAAAAGAAGGCAAAAAATTTTTGAACCCGGTGCCAACCAGCATCGAGACCGATACCAGTTTTGCGGCTGTGTTGTGGAAGTACATTACCAATAAAGCGGAAACCACGCCCAAAAAAAGATTAGGTCCCTTTACAACGGATGTAACCAAATACCAGCAGCCGCCGGCATCGGGTTTGCGCATAACCTGGGTGGGGCATTCCAGTTTATTGATTGAAATAGATGGCCTGCGTATATTGACCGATCCTGTTTGGAGCGCACGGGCTTCGTTCTCGCAATCCATTGGGCCAAAGCGGTTTTTTCCGGCGCCCTTATCGCTGCAAGGCCTGCCGCCACTGGATGCTATTATTATCTCGCACGATCATTATGATCACCTCGATAAACACGTGATCCCATTCTTCGCCAGTTCCAACGTGCCGTTCTATTGTTCAGTGGGAGTGGGCCAATATTTACAACTGTGGGGCATACAATCCGAAAGGATCAAGGAAATGAACTGGATGGACTCCTTCCAGATCACTGCTGACTGTAAACTCACAGCGTTGCCGGCACGGCATTTCTCCGGCCGCAAATTAACCAACCGGTTTGAAACCCTGTGGTCGTCGTTTGTAATAAAAACAGCTAACCATAACATTTACTACGGCGCCGATTCGGGCTGGTACGATGGCTTTTATGAGATCGGTGAAGCCTATGGGCCGTTCGATTTAACCATGCTGGAAATAGGCGCGTACAACACCAGCTGGGCCGATATTCACATGGGCCCCGATCACGCCGCCAACGCACACCTGGCATTAAAAGGAAAACTGATGATGCCCATTCACTGGGGCACTTTTAACCTGGCCCTGCATCCCTGGTACGAACCTGTTGAACGGATATTAGCACTGGCCAAAGAAAAGCACATTCAATTGTTTATACCCAAACCCGGTGAGCCAACCGAAGTAACGGGACAGTCCTATAATTCAAACTGGTGGGTGGGTTCCAGAATTCGCTGATAAAGTAAAAGTATATATGACGTATATTTATGAAAAGTTCTACATTCAGGGAGAATAAAATGCTTCTATGAAAAAAACGATATTTGCCATACTGCCTGTGCTGCTTATTATAAGCGCGTTTCAATTATCAACTACGCATACCAATTACAAGGCGCCCATTATTACGCCCGATGTAAAAAGCCGCATAGACGCTACCTTAAAAAGATTTACCGATTCGGGCAAAACAGCCGGCGTTTCTGCCCTCATATTTGAAAAGGGAAAAGAAGTGTATTTCAATGCCTTTGGGTATGCAGACCGCGAGGCAAACAAACCCATGGACCGCAATACACTCGTGCGCATTTTCTCCATGACCAAACCGGTTACGGGTGTGGCGTTAATGACGTTATACGAAAAAGGCGCCTTTCAGCTCGATGAGCCGCTTTCGAAATATTGCCCCGAGTTTACCAACATGAATGTATACAAGGGCATTGATGCCAATGGCAAACTGATACTGGAGCCTGCCAAGCGACCTATAACCATTCGCGATCTCACCCGCCATACCGCAGGTTTTGCAGGAACCGACATTCCGGCCCTGGCCGAACTGGTGAAAAAGGCCAACTACCTGGACCCGAATAATACGCTGAGTGAAATGGCTAAAAAGCTGGCCAGTTTGCCGCTGCAGTTTCACCCCGGTGACCAGTGGGCGTATGGCCCTTCGGTTGATGTACAGGCTTACCTGGTTGAAAAATTATCGGGCAAACCCTTTGATCAATACGTAAAGGAAACCATTTTAGATCCGCTAAAAATGACCAACACCCGGTATGTAATACCCGAAAGCGACCGCAGCCGCTTTGCCGCATTGTATAACCGGAGCGATGATGGTGTGCTGACCCGCGTACCTGATGAGCAGGCCAATTCTTTCAACACCAAAAACTGGGCGCTAAAGCCCGGTGGCTTTGGGTTAACTGCTACCCTTGATGATTATATGAAGTTTGCCCAAATGCTGGTGAATAAAGGACAATTAGGCAAAGTGCGCATTCTGAAACCTGAAACAGTAAAGCTCATGTCTACAAGTCAGTTGAGCGATACCATTACCAAACGCATGTGGTTGCCAAGCAAGGGACGGGTTGGTTTTGGAATTGATTTTGCCGTACGCACCCTACCACCGGCCAATAAAGAGGAGAACAATGGAGTAGTGGGTGAATTTTTCTGGGATGGCGCGGCCAGCACCGTATTCTGGGTGGATCCCGCTAATAACCTCACCGCCGTTTTATTTACCCAACTGGTACCCTTTGATAAAGTAAAGCTGCATAAAAGCTTTAGGGATGCCATCTATGGAGAGTTTCAACAGTAATCCGATACAGGCAATTTTTATCAGGCATAGCCGTTAATCCCCGGTTAACCACCCTGTATAAAATATACTATTCATGATGTACCTTTTGAAGCACAAGACCATCGCCGTTATAACCGGCGGCCTGTTAGTTTTTTCTGCATGTAAAAAAGATTCAGATTCAGGCACTGCGCCAGTAATAGAACCGCTTAGCGTAGCCGCTGCCAAACCTAATGACACGCTCACCATTAAGGGACAAAACTTTGATGCCACAGCAAGCGGAAATGTTGTAAAAGTAGGCGATGTACAAGCTGTTGTTGTAAGCGCCAGTGCAACAGAAATAAAAGTGGTGATACCAGCCATAGGCCTTTCCGGAGGATCTTATACAATCACTGTTACTGCAAATGGTCAAACAACTCAGGCAGGTTCAATAGTAATTGCTCCTTTAACCTTTTATGCGATCAAAGGCGTTTTTTCGAACAGTACCGACTACCAGGTGATAACTATCAATCCGCAGGATGGCAGCGAATCGCTGGTGGCGAGCGTTGGACAAAATAGGATCAATGATGTGGTATACCTGCCCGTTACCAATGAAATAATCGGCGTGAACGATAACGGTACCAAACTCATACGGGTGAATGTAACCACCAAACAGGTAACTACAAAAGATCTTACCTCAAGCGCAACGATTAATATTGCAGGGTTGGTAGTTGATAAGGATAATAACCTGTATGGAATTAAATATGACTTTACCACTACTAACCACCAGTTGCAATCGCTGATTAAAATAGACCCCGCAACCGGTAACAGCACCGTTATTAAAACTTTTGAAAGTACTGATGACTGGTATGAACCGGTATATGTTGCCGCCACTAATGAAGTGGTTGGTATAAAAGAAGAAGGAACACGTTTATTAAAGGTAAACCTTACAACCAAAGACACTTCTTCTGTATACTTACCCGGATCAGCCAATAAAACGGAGTACCGCGAGCTGATAGTTGATAATAAATCGAATGTATACGCCTATAAAGCGTATTTACATGGCGACCCCACAGATGTGGCAAAATTAGTAAAAGTAAATACTGCTACCGGTCAGGAAACAGGAGTGAAAGATCTGCCTGTTGATGGTAAATTTCATGACAAAGTTATCTTTGTTCCGCAAACCAACGAGTTTATGGGTACCTGGGAACAACGCTCTATCTTAAGGCTCAATGCCACTTCGCTGAAAATTGATTTCTCCCCGGCTCCGCCATTAAATGGCAACACCTACAATTATCTTACTACTAACTAG
>CBIMFG010000482.1:0-4735 GCA_966243125.1 uncultured Niastella sp. | reverse complement strand
TACTACTGCGTTGCCTTCTTCGGTTACAATCTTTCCGGGGATCTTTCCCGGCAGTATTACCGGTAACGCATCGAAACTGGAATTGTCCTCAAAGGCGTTGGCCTCGCTGCCAGCTAAAGCTCCGGCAGTTGCAAGGGTGTTTAAAAAGATATATCCATTCTTATCTACTTCAAAATTGATGTGTAAAGGAGTTAGTACCAGGGTAAGAAAATCTGACAGTGGTTTGTCTTTTACGCTGATGGTAACGCGGCGGTCACTCTGAATGATCTCCCGGCTGTACAGAAACCGGGCGCCGGTCATTTTACCTACGTCTTTCAGCACCGATCTCAGCTCTTTATTGGATACTGAAATGGTTACATTTTTGGCCAGTATTTCTTGCCCCATGGTGACTTTGGCAAGGCTACAAAATGAGGTCAACAGCAACAATATCGGGATGGCAGATAGTTTCATAATGGCAGTCACTAATGAAAAATAATTTTTCATAATGCAATCGTTGGTTTATGTCGGGTTCTTCAATAATTTACTTACAGCCTTTCGTGCTAATCACTACAGTGCCGTCAATTACTTCATAGGTAGCATTAATGATCTTACAAATTATACGCAGTTTTTCATAGAACGGTTCATTACCCAGGGAGGCAGAAATGGTACAGGTTGTAAGTACTTCTTCATCTATCAATACCGGTACGCCATAAGCGTTTTGTAACCGGTTAAATACTTCCGCAGCCGGTGTATCATCAAAATCGAAACTGTAAGTTGCCGGGTTGGCGATCACTGGTTTTTCAATCAGCGATTTGTTCATTTGTTCATTGGGAATATCATATACCACCTGTTGATTAGGGGTAACTACCATTCCTTTTAAGGTAGTGGAACCGGCATCGGTACTGGTGAAGTTCTCCCGTTTAAAAACCGATACCTTTCCTGTTTTCACCACCACGCTGGCTGTTTCGGCACTGCTCATGGCTTTTACAAAAAAGCTGGTGCCTAACACTTTGGTAACTAATGTTTGGGTATATACAATAAAAGGCCGGGCGGGATTACGGGTTATATTGAAAAAGGCATTGCCTTCGAGATAAACTTCCCTTTTGCCCGATGAAAAATTAGCCGCATAAGTAAGCCGGCTGTTCTTTTCCAGCACTACTTCGCTCCCATCTGACAATACAATGTGTTGCTCGCCATCTGAGTTATTATTATACTCAAAGCTTTTATGTTCTGTTTCCTGCATAAAGGCTTTGTAGGCGTTGGCTGGCAATGGGCGCGGTTTGTTGGCATAATGCCAGTAAACACCAGCGAGCATTAACAGTGAAGCGGCAACGCCTACCAAATAACGAGTGCGTAAAAAAGGGATACCTTTTGATCCTTGCTCCTTACTGTTGTCGTAGGTCTCCAGGTATCCGGGGTCTTCATCGTTGTACAATGATGGGTTTAGGGATAATAGCTTCTGTTGAATAAGTTCTGCTTCCCTGTTTATTTCCTGGTTAGTAAGCTGGTGGTTGTTTTCGGTAAGCGTTTCAATAATAGCTTTGGCAGCGGCCACCCATTCCAACCGGGCCGGATTCTGTTCTATCCATTGACTCCAGTATATGGCGGCGGCTTCATCTTTTTCAATGATCCATTTTCTGAACAATTCATTGGCCAGTAAATCATCTATGCTATTGATATCCGGATTTTTCATCTGGTTTTATACTCCCTGTAAAACCAATACACAGCGGTGCGGAATATCTACTGTTCTTTTTTGAAGTTTTTTAGAAATTATTACAACTGGCTAAGTACCAGGATCAAAATCACAGACAATGCGATGGTTGGCTTAAACCAGGCGCCGGTATGCTGACGCAGTTTGTTGAGGGCGTCGTTGAGGAGGTTGTAAACCGACTGACGGTTTAGTTGCATAATGTCGGCAATGTCGGCCGCACTGGCATTGAGGTAAAAGCGTAAATAAATGATCTCCTGCTGGCGTTTGGAGAGTTGCAGAATGCATTTCTTTATTCTGTCGGCCAGGGCGGCCTTTTGTTCCTGTTGAATGATCTGGTCGTCGGGCGTGGCATTGGTATCTTTGAACTCAAGGAAGCTGATGCCTTCGGTTGAACCGGCTTTTGTAAGCGCCCTTGCCAGCCTGCGGCGTAAAGCTTTCATGAGATAGCGTTCTACCGAAGCCGTTTCATTAATTGTATTCCGTTTATGCCACAGGTACAGAAACAGATCCTGAATACAATCCTTCACCTGGGCCGCATCGCGGGTAAATTTGCAACCGTATTGATATAGTAAATTGTAATGCCGTTTTACGATGGCATCCAGCGCAAGGTGATCGCCGGGCAGAAATTGTTTCCACAGTTCTTCACTGGTAAAATCTACGTATCTCATTATGGCAGCAGTCGTTGGTTGGGTTAAAAAGGGCAATGTTCTTACACTAAAATAACAAAAGATTTTTATTAATGTAAATGGTCACACGCTTTTTTTAGCCCCGCCTGCTTTAGAGATCTTCCTGCTTTCTTTTCTTTATCCGTTCAAAGCAAGTGCCTTCCAGTGCCGGAAACTCTACCAGCATGGGTTGCAACGTTTTCCAGTCAGTGATCAGTTTATTACCGTTGTTGCTTAAACTAAATAACACTTCACCAGGTTTAAAATCCTGTGAGCCATCGAGGTATTTATAATAAGTAACATCTACATGCGAAGAATCGCCAGAGATAGTAGTAAGTAGTTTTATATAAGTTGTTAAACCTGTTATCTCTAATGTTCCAAAACAGGTATCGCGTTGTTGAGAAACAGATAATTCCCACTCCATGATCGTGTTGATGCCGGTAGCAGTTGGCACCGGTAATTCATGAAATGAATAATTGCCCACCCAGTTTGTACAATGAGCAAATGAATCACTCTTTGAACAGGAATATAACACGAACAATAATAGCAATACGAATATTCTTTTCATAAAGTATGGAACCTTAAGTTCCGAGTTCTTAGTTCTGAATTCTTTGTTGCCGCGAAGGCTTACAGCTTTTAGGTTATTGAGTTGGGGGAATTACTTCCGGTTACGGGCGAGGTGTGTAACAAATGCCGATAATTTATAATAGGAGCATGGTGCCGTTATGCGAGGCAATTTCACTCTTTATCTGATAGGGAAAATTGATTTTTCGCTGTTGTGGATAAAATGGCAGACCAGCAGACCGATAGTGTCGATTTTCAGCAGGTTATAGTAAAGGCATTTTCATTAAATGGAAATTGTGAAGCTGAATTATAACTTATATTTGCACCCACCATGTCGTTGTATATAGCATCGCTGAACTCGGGAAGTAATGGAAACTGTTATTATGTAGGCAACGGCCAGGAAGCCATCCTGGTAGATGCTGGCATCTCCTGCCGCGAAACCGAACGACGCATGGCCCGCATTGGGTTGTCGATGCAAACTGTAAAAGCCATTTTTGTTTCCCACGAACATACTGACCACATCAGCGGCATTCCGGTTCTCGCAAAAAAATACCAATTACCGGTGTATATTACAGATGCTACTTTATACAATGGCAACATTGATATAAAAAAAGAGCAGGTAATTGCATTCAAGCCATATGAACCGGTGAAGATTGGTGAGTTGGCCATTCAGGCTTTTCCTAAATTTCATGATGCCGCCGAACCACATAGTTTTATTGTGAATGGCAACAATGTGAACATTGGCATCTTCACCGATATTGGCTCTCCCTGCGATCATTTAGCCCTGCATTTTAAATATTGTCATGCCGCTTTTCTGGAAGCGAATTATGATGAGGAAATGCTGGAGAAAGGAAGCTATCCGCGGCATTTAAAGAACCGCATTCGTGGTGGTCACGGACATCTCTCCAATAAACAGGCGCTGGAAGTATTTACCAAACACCGGCCTTCTTATATGAGTCATCTTTTTCTTTCCCACCTGTCGCGAGACAATAACTCACCCCAACTGGTTCAACAATTATTTAATGAGTATGCAGGCAATACGCAGATCATTGTTGCATCGCGCTTTGAAGAAACGGCTGTTTACCATGTGCAGGCAGCACAAACTACAGATCCTATTTCTCTTCCGTTAAAATCAGACTCACCTTTACGTATAAAGCAATCTTATACGCAATTGCGTTTGTGGTAAGCATATAAAATAACTAATATTTTTAGCATTTATTTGTTAAATTCTTTATCTTTATAACTGTTACGCCAATACTCTGATTAGTATTTCATAGCGTGCATCCCAACCAACATTTTATTGACACCTGAAAATTGTGTTGGGACCAAGTATGAATACTATTCAACCGTTGAATATTCGCATGACTTTAGCATAGTTGATTTTATAAGTACTGGTAAAAACGGAGCCATTCTCAAAAGAATTACATTTACATCAAGATCTGGTGTGCTTAACAATTTCTATAATTTGGCATTGGGTGATGTGGATGAAAATGGTGATCTGGATGATTTTAGAATAAGTGACAATGGGGATAGAAATAAAATCCTGGCTACTATATTTAACGTAATAGACCTATATACAAGGAAGTATCCCGAACGATGGATAATTTTCAGCGGTAGTACAAAGGAAAGAACCAGGTTATACAGAATGGCCATAGGGTTAAATCTTGAAGAGTTATGTCAGATTTTTGAGATCTATGTTTATGCGGAGGAAGGGCTAAAACCGTTTTGTAAGAATATGGAAGTCAATGCGTTTGTTATTAAAAGAAAAAATGATTAGCTTTATATCAATGGAAAAAAAAGTAATAAAAGTATATAG
>CBIMFG010000481.1:0-4737 GCA_966243125.1 uncultured Niastella sp. | reverse complement strand
TCTTTCTCTCTATATAGAGCGTATGCTGAAGCTTGTGAATAAAAAGGGCCAAATGAAGAGCAGTTTGGTTTTTGATGAGTTTCCTACCATTTACGTGAATAATATAGACAATTTAATTGCTACAGCAAGAAGCAATAAAGTTGCCACCACATTAGGGATACAGGATTTTTCTCAACTGCGCAAAGACTATGGAAAGGAACAAGCAGACGTCATTGTTAACGTTAGTGGAAATATTATTTCTGGCCAGGTCATTGGTGATACCGCGAGAACGTTGAGCGATCGCATTGGAAAGGTCATGCAGGAAAGGGAATCGGTATCTATTAATGCCAATGACACTTCTGTTTCCCGTTCCACTCAATTAGAAGCCGCTATTCCTGCGGCCCGTATTAGTAACCTCAGTTCAGGAGAATTTGTAGGAGCTGTAGCCGATGATCCGCAACAAAAAATCAAACTGAAGGCATTTCATTGCGAGATTCTCAATGATCATGATGCGATTAAAAAAGAAGAAGATCAATACGAAGAGCTCCCCATCATCCGCAATGTAGATCATAACGCGATTCTGCAAAATTATTATCAAATAAAAAAGGAGGTAAGAAACATCATTGACAAAGAAATGAACAAAATTAAAAGCAGTCCTGATTTAAAGCAAATGCTGGACAAAAACGCGAAACCGCAAAAATCAAACGTGAGCATGTAACCGTGTAGGCTTAGTAAGTACCATTTTAAATTAAATTTTATGGAGAAAAAATTCAATCAAGAAAATTATCAGTTTTTAACCGAAACGTTATCCGGATTAGGTTTTGAAAACTTTTTGAACGATGAGCTGAGAACAAAGATGAACTTAGGACTTGAAAAATTTGAAATTAAAAGGGACCGGCAAAAAGATGAAAGTGAATATACTCGGTTCACAGTTTCTTTTGAAAGAGGTAGAAAGGACGAGTTCAAAGACCGCATGTTTTTGAATCGCATAGTTGCATCCGATCGGAATGTAAACGGTGAAATTAAAGCAACTGCCGAATTTAAGATCTTCAAGAAAAATGGGTTTAATGTTAATGAGATGATTAACCTGTTGGAAGGCCGGCCTGTTCACCGCGAAAGGAATTTAAATGGTGAAATGGATCCGAAATGGTTCCGATTGGATATCAAAAATCCAAACGAAGATGGCATTGTGCCGATCATGAGTTATCCTGAGAATGTTGCCAGGATCAATATTGACAAGGAATTAAGCAAATTGAATATTATTTGGAAAAGCAGGGATGAGAAAAATGAGGCAATTCTTGACTTAAAATCCGGTCATAGAATCTATGCCACAGCCCGTATTGACGGGAGATTGGAACCTATAGGAATAGAAGTAAGTCCTCAAATTACTCCTGGCTTGGCAGTGATGAATAAGGAAGGGGACATTATTAAGTATACGAATGCTCAGACACAATCGATGAAAGTTGTAAATGAAGAAGATAGTCCCAACCAGAAAAATCAACAAGCAATCACAGAAACGGTGGGTTTTAAAGTTGTTGATATAGAATCAGGAAAGGATAAAAAAATCTCTGAAACGACTATCCAAGTAATGGAGGCTGCGAATAATACGCAGGAGGACAAAAAGAATAAGAATAAAATCAAGTAAAGCTGGGTAAAGGTTCATTTAACGCTGCCGCCGGCAGCGTTTTTCTTTTTGGGGCGAAGGTCTAACTAGCGATCAGCTTGATCCAGTTCGCTAGTTCTGACTTTGTGATTCAGTATTCTATAAAACAAATCATTGCCTGAAATTGGTCATCAAACCGAAAAAATATTTTGCAGTTAATAACGGATCAATCAGAGAAATGCCAGCAATTGGTTCTTAAGCCAATATGATTAAATCCTTGAAACGCGCAATAACCATGGATTCGGCCCCAAAAAAAATTCCTGTATTTCATGGTAAGTTTTGAGTTAGTAGATGTTTTATATAGGTGTAGCCTTCAGTAGCAGCAAAAAATTCCAATCAAGTAGAAACAACTTTAAGAATGAACCTTTCATTGCACCATGCCTTAAGCAGTGAATATAACCAATACTATTACTTTTTTAGCCGGTATGTTACCCAAAAATGGGGAATTAGCGATTCGCAAATTACTGAAGGGATCGTTTCTGATTCTTTCGCTAAAGTATTTTTGGCGGAGGACCGATTCTTAACGGATAAGAGCGGGATAAAGGCCTACCTGCGTGTTGTGGTCGATGAAACATGTAATGAATACATACCATTGCCTCGAAAGCCCAGTAAAATTCTTAATTCACCAAATGGTGTAGAAAAGATTATTGAAGCAGAGTTTATTGATTGGATCTGGATTAAAATAAACCAGCTACCTCTTCAGCGCAGAAGAATACTTAAGGAAATATTTTTACATGGACGTACCTCAAAGCAGGTGGCTGATGAAATGGGATTGAGCCAGCAAACAGTGATCAATCAAAGAGTTAAGGCTTTAGAGACTGTTCGTTTGATATTGTTCCGGGATTTGCGTCTGCCAGCAATAAAAAAATCGCGATCTGGAAAGCGATGTTAGTAACACTGATCCTTAAGGTAGCTGTGTTTCAGTACAGCGAATAACCGAAATCATTAACTCCAATCAATTTAATGAAAAATAAATGATCATCGTCTAGTACAATGTCATGGATGACGTGTTTATATAAATAACCTAAACTCTGCTGTTATGAGAAGTGCCTCGCTTTTCATGGGAATTTTATTTTCTGTAGGAGGACTACCACTTACCGGTCAGGTTCTGCTACAAAAAATAGATAGCGTCACCACATTACCCACCGCCTTCCTTACGCGAATTGAACATAAATACGCTCCCCTCGATGTAGAACTTACAAAAAAAACAGAGAAGTACCTGGCACGATTGCAAAAGGTTGAACAGCGCATTCACCGAAAAATAGCGAAATGGCAAGGCAAGGCGGAACAGTCTTTCGGTAAGGCCGACCAGCAGTATAGCGCTCTTACGGGTAAAATTCAGAGCGTTTCCAAAATGGAGCCGCCGGGTGCCACCGGCATGTACATACCCCTGATAGATTCGGTGAAGTGCAGTCTCCAGTTTTTATCCGGGCATCCGGAGCTGGTGAAGAGCCTTGGTGATACTAAAACAAAAGCTAATACAAAAATCGGGGCCAGCCTTGAACAGGTCAAACAACTACAATCGCGATTACAAGTCACCGGGGAAGTGAAGGCGTTTATCGCCGAACGAAAAGAACAGCTTCGCTTACGCGTCGAGGAGTTGAAAAACAATGCTTCAAACTACTCCCGGATCTGGCAAAACGTTTCTAAAGACTTGCGAACCTACCAGCAGCAAGCCTATTATTATTCGGCGCAGGTGGCGGAGTATAAACAGCTTCTCAATGATCCCGACAGGATCATTCAAAAGGGCCTCAGCGTCATGCGAAAATTGCCGCAGTTTCAGCAGTTTATAAAGGCCCATGGAGAACTGGCCGGTCTTTTTGCCTTGCCTTCAGATTATGGCGCAGCTGTCCCTATCGCGGGTCTTCAGACCCGTGCGGGCACCCAACAGCTTATTCAATCACAACTTGATGCGGGTGGGCCAAACGGTATGCAGATAATGCAGCAAAACCTTCAGGCAGCCCAGGCGGGACTTTCGACCTTTAAGAATAAGCTTCAAAAAATGGGAAACGGCAGCGCCGATATGCCCATGCCGGATTTTAAACCCAACGGGCAAAAAACAAAATCAATTTGGCAGCGGCTCGAATATGGTACGAACCTGCAAACAGTCAAAAATCGTTTCTTCCCCGTCACCGTTGACCTGGCTTTTTCGGTCGGGTATAAACTAAATAATAAAAGTACCGTCGGCCTTGGCGCCAGCTATAAACTGGGATGCGGGAACGACATTCGCGATATACGTTTTTCCAACCAGGGCGTCGGACTTCGTTCCTTCATCGATTTAAAACTGAAGGGAAGTTTTTACGCCAGCGGCGGGCTGGAATACAATTACCAGCCTCTCAAGAGCGACAGTATTAATTCCTTACATACGGATGCGCTAAATCCGTGGCAAAAAAGCGGCCTTGTGGGCGTTTCCAAAATCATATCGATGAATAGCAAATTTTTCAAAAAGACAAAACTGCAATTGCTGTTTGACTTTTTAAGTTACGGGGCAGTACCACGCACCCAACCCATCAAGTTCCGGGTCGGTTACCAATTTAAGTAAGCCCCTTTCATTCCCATCAGTTGTCAATAAACCATATGCGAATACCCCTTTTAACCCTTTTGCTTGTAGCGATCTCCGCTGCCCGTGCCCAGGATACCTCCGGTACCATGGACAAGGTGATGATCGCTTCGCCAACGGCTGCTTCCCTTGGAAAGTTTGCCGACGTTCCGGTCAGCTATCACACCGGAACCCCGAATATTTCAATTCCCATCCATCAGGTCAAATCCGGCTCCCTTCAATTGCCAATCAGCCTTAGTTACCACGCAGGCGGTGTAAAGGTTAGGGAAGCCTCCTCGTGGGTAGGCGCCGGTTGGGCTTTAAACGCCGGTGGTGTTATTACACGTACCGTTCGTGGAGCGGCCGATGATCGCGGCATTTCGGTCAACAATGCCTGCACTAATGGCTATTACAGCGACTATGGATACCATAACTATCTATGGCGCTATGAACCCAACGGGTACGGCGCCACTTCGGACGGGTATGTAGCAGATGACAACCAGTTTGTAGCTGGTCGAAAAGATGGTGAACCGGATTTGTATTTTTTCAATTTCGG
>CBIMFG010000480.1:0-4739 GCA_966243125.1 uncultured Niastella sp. | reverse complement strand
GGTACCAATGCGCATGCTATTCTGGAAGAAGCGCCCGTTAATACCACTCTTCCTTCAGGTAAGCAGCACCGCTTATTGGTGTGCTCTGCCAAAACGCCAACAGCCTTGCATAACTATCAGGCTAAGCTAACAAAGTTTATACAAAATAGCGAGGCCGTAGATCTTGCACCGCTGGCTTATACTTTACAAACCGGCAGAAAACATTTTCAGTACCGGCATTTCCTGGTGTATGATGGGAACAATCAAGTATGTATGCAACCCGCCAACAGAACAGATATCCAGGCGGTCAGTACTGTTGGCAGCATGGTGTTTATGTTTTCAGGGGGCGGTAGCCAGTATTTCAAAATGGCCCAACAGTTATATGAGAACGAACCATTTTTCAGCGCGCTGATGGAGGAGGGGTTTGAAAAACTGAAGACCAGAACAGGCCTTGATTTTAAAAAAGTGATGGGGTATACAGTGGATGAGGACGTGGATGCGGAGCTCATCAATGCTATTCAGTACATGTTACCCGCCCTGTTCCTGGTTGAATATGCAATAGCAAAACTGTTAATAAAAACAGGAATCAGGCCTGATTATATGATAGGGCATAGCCTCGGTGAATATGTAGCCGCCTGCATCAGCGGCGTGTTTTCATTCGATGATGCATTGGAATTAGTGATCAAAAGAGCAGCGCTTACCGCTACGGTCCCTGAAGGCGGTATGGTAGGCGTAGCGTTAACGGAAGAAGAAGTGACACCCTATCTCACCAACAGATTATCCATTGCTGCTATCAATATGCCCGACTCCTGTGTGATCTCAGGCCCCAAAGAAGATATCAGGCAGTTTATGGAGGTGTTAACGCAGGATAATGTCAGCTTCACGGAGTTAAAGATTGCTATAGCCGCGCATTCTTCCGTGTTTGATGCCATCCTGGATGATTACCGGAAAGTATTGCAGCAAGTTCAATTTTCAGCGCCGCAAATTCCGTTTGTATCAAACCTGAGTGGAAAAGAAATTACCGCAGCAGAAGCTATCGATCCTGAATACTGGGTACGGCACTTAAGACATACGGTTAATTTCCTGAGCGGCTTGAGTTGCCTGCTTGAAAAAGGTGCTGCCGCTTACATCGAAATTGGGTCTGGCGGCATTTTAACCTCTTTCCTGAAGAGCCACCCGCTTTTTACAGCAGGCAACCTGGGCGTAAATATGTTGCCCCATCCCAAAGAAGCCTATAACGGCTATGCGTATTACCTGAATGCGTTGGGCAGGTTGTGGGCAGGTGGTGTGGCTATTGACTGGGAGGCATTTAATGGCCACGAAAAAAAGTATAAGGTGCCGGCGCCCGGTTATGCCTTTGATAAAACACCGCTCCCGGTAAGGGTAGATCCATTCCGCCGGATGATGGCAGGCGGCGCTGCGTGGGGGAACAATAAAAGAAGTGTACAGGAATCGCTGTTCTATGTGAACTGGAAGCGGGCTGTTGGGCAGCCGGGCCATCAGCAACCCGATTCGCCGGCGAATTATTACCTGGTATTTACAGATGCCAATACCCAACTGTACGGGGTATTGCAGCAGCTAAACGCGCAGGCAAAAATAATTGAGGTCAGGTATGGCAATACGTATGAAGCCGGTGCTTCCTTCTTTACGATCGATCCGTTTAAACAGGAAGATTATGAAAAGCTTTTTAAGCGCCTCGATGAGCAGGATATTGCAATAACCCAGGTGATCTATAACTGGCAAATCGCTGGTGACAACGACGGCCCAATGGCGGCCTGTATTCCGGCTACGTTGTTATGTCAGCAGTTGATCCTTAACCAGGGACAGTGTTTAAAGAAATTTACTTTTATAGCCGGCTTTGGCTGGAACGTACTGGGTAATGAAGCGGCGGATCTTTCATTGAACCTGGCAAAGGAAACCGCAGCAATGATCATCCGCAACAATGCCGCTGCCTTTTTCAGCACCATAGATATACAGGCAGGGGAGATAAGAGAAAGTGATATCATACAGGATCTTCAAAACAACTTTACCGATGCCGCTATTGCTTCCAGGAATAACAACCGCTGGGTTCAGTTTTATGATAAGCTCACAATAAATGGTTCCCCACAGCCGGATCTGCTGGCGCCTCACAAAAATTATCTTATTGTAAATGGTACCGGCCGTACCGGACAGATCCTTTCCCGCTATTTAGCTGACAGGTACAACGTAAACGTGATTACTACAGCGGCCAATGCCGACAGCGTTGCGTTTTTGCAACAGATAACCGAAATAGAAGCAACCCATGGAAAAATAAACGGGGTAATTTTTACCAGTGATGATGAGAAGATCTCCGGCCTTAGTGACCTCGGCAATCTCATCAGGTTCCAGCATAAAAAATTGCAGGCTATACAAAACCTGTATGATGCTTTTAAAGGCAGGCAACCCGACTGGGTGTGGGTGCCTGTACGATTGTCGTCGGCGTTACATCATATCAGCGAACACTTATATGTAGATGCTTATGCGAGGCTGCTGGCGGCTCAGCCTGGCAGCGCACTGTTCAACTGGCATGTTAGCAGCTTCGATGATGTGGAGGCAGCAGGAGCGGAAGAGCAGCATTTACCGGCACTCTTTGAATTTACCTTGAGCCAGGGCATTAAAGACGCTCTGCTTTCTTTCCAAAACCTGAACGATGTAAAGAAGCAGCCGCTGCAGAAAGAAAAATTGCCTGCTGCAAAAGAAGAGCATAATGGCGTAGTAAGCCTGAACTATGTGGCGCCGGAAACTGAGCTGGAGAAAAATCTGTGCGAGCTGTGGCAGTCTTTTGTGCCTGGTAAACCGGGTGTAGCTGATAACTTCTTTGAACTGGGCGGTAACTCCCTGAAGGCAATGACGCTGTTAAAAAGAATTCAGAAACAGTACAACGTACAATTAACCCTGAAAGATTTTTATGCCGGGCCAACCGTGAAATCATTGGCGCATGAGATCGCCATTGCCACTTTAATCAAAAATCAAACGAATTCAAAAGAGCGTAGTACGCTTAAAATATGATCTGTTATGAATATTAGCCAGTTGCTGACAGAACTGAAGCACCATGATATTTCCATTTCGCTGGATGGCGGCGATCTGTTGCTGAATTATGAAGGAGACACCATAGCTGAGCCATTGGTGGAAAAGATCAGGAGCAGTAAAAGTGAATTAGTGGCCTATCTCAAAAAATATGCAGCACAGCAGGATTTTGCTGTTATTCCCCCAATACCGGTGCAGGAAAATTACCCGCTTTCTTATGCGCAAAAGCGGCTATGGGTATTGAGTCAGTTCGCTGAGATCTCAAAAGCCTATACCATCCCCAACCAGGTGGATTTGCACCAGGAACTGGATCTGACAAACTTCACCCGTGCGGTGAATGCCGTAATAGAAAGACACGAAATACTGCGTACCGTTTTCAGGGAAGATGAAAGTGGCGAGGTAAAACAATGGGTGCTTCCTGCAGCGGTCTTGAATTTTAGTATCGGGTTTGTTGATTACAGTGGCGAAGAAAATGCGGCAGAAAAAGCAAACCAATACATAGAAGCAGATGGCTTTAAAGAATTTGATCTGGCAAAGGGTCCGTTGTTCAGGGCCAGCCTCATTAAACTGGCCGATAAACGTTACCGGTTCTACTACATCATGCACCATATTATCAGTGATGGCTGGTCGCTGGGCGTGTTGGTAAAAGATGTACTGGCTTTTTACAACGCGTTTTCAAAAAATACCCGGCCTGCTATTGAGCCGCTGGAGATCCAGTATAAGGATTATGCGCAATGGCACCGGTTTCATATAGAAGCGGGCAGTATTAGCGAGGATAAAAAATACTGGTTGTCGCAATTCAATGACGAGATCCCCGTGTTTGAGATCCCGGGCAGACCCGTTCGTGCTGCCATCAAAACAAACAATGGCGAGATCCTGGAAATGTACCTGTCAAAAGAAACCACGCTTACACTGAAACAGTTTGCACAGGCGCAGGAAGGCAGTTTGTTTATTACGTTGCTGAGCCTGTGGAATACGTTGTTATACCGGTACACCGGTCAACAGGAACTGGTAATAGGAACCGCTGTTGCCGGCAGGGACCATGCAGGCCTTGAGCAGCAGATCGGTTTTTATGTAAATACCCTGGCGCTTAAAAATAAGATTTCACCCAATGAAACATTTGCAGAACTGTATGCCCGCGTAAGGGCAAATGCGCTGGATGCTTTTTCTCATCAGTCTTTTCCGTTCGACCTGCTGGTTGAATCGCTGCAACTGGTAAGAGATAATAGCCGTAACCTGCTGTTTGATGTAATGCTCACCTTACTCAGCACCAATGAGGGCAACAGCCTGGCTGAACATGATAATACTATCCGTTACAAAGGAAAACGAAATGCCAAATTCGATCTGGAGATCAATGCGGTTGAAGCCGGCGCCCAGCTGCAACTGATCGTAAACTACAACAGCGATCTTTATGATGCTGATTTTATAACACAAATGCTGCAGCACTTCAGGCAGTTAACAGATGCCGTGCTGCAGGATGCGCATAAAGCAGTCAATGAATACGAGCTGTTAGCTGAGCAGGAAAGGGCGCAGCTGTTAGCTGCTTTTAATGATACCACACAACCTTATCCGCAGAACAAAACCATTATAGAATTATTTGAAGAACAGGTGAAAGCGGCGCCCGGCCATATAGCTGTTACGTCGGATGAAGGCGCATTGACCTATGCGCAGTTAAACGAAGCTGCTAACCGGTTAGGTGGCTATTTACGCCAGCG
>CBIMFG010000479.1:0-4750 GCA_966243125.1 uncultured Niastella sp. | reverse complement strand
GTCCAGATGGCTGCAACAAACCAGGTGCTGAAAGCATTGCCATCACTCTTTTGATCGCCCTGGTGACCATGGGTGCAAAAAATTGAATAGGGGTTGTTGTTGTAAGTAGTAGTGAGTACAATGCCTTCATATATGTTAAGCTTGTCGCCAAACACAGGTTTTAAAAAACGCGTACGGGGAAAATCATATTTCCACTGCAGATCGTGATTGCCAAAAGTGCGGTAATAGCGATCTTGTTGAAGAAAACGTAATTCAGCCTGAAAATCGGACTGGTTTTTCTCCATCACAATGTCGGGTTTGTTCTCCCATAACTCTTCACAATCGCCCAGGTTTATAAAAGAAAAGCCGTTGTCATAATAATAGTTCAGGGCGTTCCGGTAATTCTTTTCAGCCAGCCGAAAGTCGTCAGCGGCGTCTTTTGCGCCTTTGTGTTCATCGGAAAAAATAACAAACTTACCTGTTTGCAGCTCAAATGGGACAATGAGGCCACAGTTTTCTTTTTTGTTTTGAATATTCTTGAGTAACGCTGATAATGAAGCAAATACCTGCTCTTTTTTAGGTGAGGAGGAGAGGCGCTCTGCCAGCCAGGTAACCGGTTTTTTAAATAAGCGTTGCAACAATTTTTTCATAGTGTAAAATCAGGTTTTTTTCAATTGCCTGAAATTTATTACTTTAGTAAGATAGCAATTCACAGTCGTTTCTAATTAAGTACGGTTGACTGTTAACAAGGCATTAAAACGGTAAAGCCTGGTTCTCTCCCTTGAATCCCTGCCCACTATTTCAAACAGGCAGTTCGATCTATATAATAACCAAAATTGTCTGCGAACAAAATACAATCTCAGATGAAACAACTATCGTTTGTTCCTCCCGCTAATTTACAACGTTGGTTTTGGGTACTGTTAGCCATCAATTTTGTTTTTATTATTGCTTCGCAATTGTATATGCAGCCACTGGCCACTGCTGAAATTGTTCGTTTTGAGCTGGCCAAAGACCTGAAGGTGGCAGAGAAAATAATACAGTACTGGGAAACGTATGGCAAATTGCACCACGCAATTATCGGTATTTATATAGACTTTCTGTTTATTGTTTTATACACTTCCGGCTTATCAGTGGCCTGTATGTATTTTGGCCGGTTAAGCGGTCATGAAATACTGATGCGCATGGGTAAGTTTATTACCTGGTTGTTAATTGTAGCCGGTATTTGCGATGTTATTGAAAACATTGCCATGCTAAAAAGCTTACAGGTTGCACCAACCCATTGGTCGGTATTACTGGCTTATGATATGGCCACCACCAAATTCTCCATGGTGATATTATCGGCGCTGTATATAGCCATTTGCCTGGTGTTTCGGCTGCTGCGGCGATTTGAGGTATAATACACTCATTACATAGTGCCTACCGCCTTCTTTTTTGTAGCCAGCTGCTTGAGGGCTAAAGCTCGTTTTTCAACCAGGTGCCACGATAGTAAGGCAAAGGCAACCGTTGTTAGTAACGAAAGTAACAAAAAGGTAATAAAGTTTAATGACGGGCCAATGGTATACTGCATTACCAGTTGAACCGGTGTAGCGTATAGATAAACACCATAGCTGAGATCCGATTTTATAAACGGAACCTTATACCAGCTGAATGCTACGCACATAATTGTATATACAAAAAACGGATGTTCTGTAACATGCACAAAAGAAGGGAACCAGATATGCATTACCAGCCAGGCAACGAAAAGTATACACCAGAGATACAGCTTCAACGGAATTTTTTCTTTATACAAATAAAAGCAGGCGCCGGTTAGAAAATAAACACCCAGATTAATGCTATAATAAACATAGGTTTTGAAGGTTGCGTGTTGCCAGTCTGCAGGGATTAATATTCGGGCTACATATATAGCAATCAGTAAGAATAGCAAAAACTGCCTGAACCTAAGCCTGGTTGCAAGGTATATAAGCAATAAGATCAAATAAAAGCGAACTTCAACCGGAATAGTCCATATTGAACCATTAATGGGGTCATTGTTTAATACCCCAGGCAGTTGAAATGAAGTGCCGAGCAATGAAATATTTTTAAGAAGAAAAAGCCAGGTTTGTGGATGGCCAATAAACTTCCATACCGGCATAGTAGTAAATGGAATGCCAATGAGTAAAACACAAAGCAATATATTCACCGCATAAGCCGGCCAAATACGTAAAAAGCGGTTTACCAGAAATTGCTTTATTGAAGGTGAAGTAACCAGGCTACGACAAACAAGAAAGCCGCTCATTGAAAAAAAGATAATCAGCCCAAATGTGCTGAAATGATACCTTCCCGGGAAGCGATTTAAAGGTTCAAATTGCGGTAAATGTCTTACATCATAAGTATGAGTAAGCAAAACAAAAAGGGCTGCAATTAGCCGTAAGGCATCAAAATTATTATTCTTTCGGAGCAGGCTGGTCTCGGTTATATACATAATCAGTTACACTATACTTTTATGTATATTTTCTTTTTGTCCATAAAATACACAATAGACCAGTAAAAGGCGATCATGCAAATTGCATACAATAAAGACCCGTTCTTAAGATTGGATGAAATGGGTTTACAAATATGTTCATAGAACCAGGGGAATGCACTTGTATACACTTTTTGTCCTTCACCATCAATATGATAAACCCAACGGAAAAGAGCAATTATTCTGGGTAAGAAACCGCTCAGGAAAAAGATGAACAATGCATTTTTCCCAAATACATCAAAAAAGCGGCTCCATACACCTTTTGATCCTTTAAATTCAATAGCGAAAATACAAAGTGAAAGTACCAGAATAGCCAGACCTGTTGTATATAATACATAGGAGCTTGTCCATATTTTTTTATTGATAGGGAACGCCATATCCCAAACATAGCCGGTAAACAAGAGAATACAACCTGCAACAAACAGGTGCGAGAGCATATCGAAATTCTTTCCCTTTTGCTGAATATAAAAGCCAACAAAATAACCAAAGATTACCTGAACTATAGAAGTGAGCGTACTGGTAATGCCTTCCGGATCAAACGCTACTCCTTCGCCATGATACATATGCGATTCGCCCAATATGGTTTTATCCACACCCACACCCCAATAGCCGTTCATGCTATATGGATCGCCTGCATTTCCGAAAAGCAAACACAACATCCAGTAACCGAGCAACAGCACAATAGCGCTTACAAATGCACCACGTATTTTAAAGAAGTAAATAATGAGCGACGCAAAAAGGTAGCTGAGCGCAATTCGTTGCAAAACGCCCAATATGCGTATGCCTATGAGGCTGCCATTGGCGCCTGCATATTCCCATGCTTTAAAGGTGAGGTGATCATTATCCCAACGTATAAAGGGTGACCAGTTTAAAAAGAAACCTATAAGAAATATAAGGCATGAACGGGTGATCACTTTTTTAAGAAAGGCAGGGGTGCCTGCTTCCTGCAGCCGGGGCATTACAAATGCGAGGGCATTGCCTACGGCAAACAAAAAGAAGGGAAAAACCAGATCGGTTGGTGTACAGCCATGCCAGGGCGCATGTTCAAGAGGGGCATACAGGTTCGACCAGCTTCCGGGATTATTCACCAGTATCATAAAAGCAACCGTGGCTCCCCGAAAAACATCAAGGGAATAGAAGCGTTTTTGCAAGATATTACATTTATATAGGAAAGATAAGGAACCTGTAAACAGGAAACAAGAACAAGCCATTAGAGTACCGCTGACATTTCTCTATCTGTAAAAGCCATGGGGTTTTCTGCGAACAAGTGGTAGCTTATACCGGATAACAATATTTAGTAAATCGTATACGTTTTTGGCGTGATGCTCAAAACCGCTGTGATACGACTGTTCATTGATCAACAGGATAAATAATGTTTTTTCTTTAATGGTAGAATAATGGGGGTATCAGGCTTTCAACTGTTTATATCAGGGTTTTCGCAAGCGAATTATTACCTGTGGTTTATTCCTCATGAAAGATTGATTATAGAAAGGATTATTTACCTTGCGCCAATCGGTAACAGGGAGTGAGTAGGCCTGGCAAATGTTTTTAATGTGTTTTTTAATTTATTGATAAGAGATTGGGACTGAGAAAACGGCATTTTTAGTTGAAAAATAATAGTTTAAGATTTTTTACACATGTTTATACACATTAAAAAACACCTATATTTGCACCCGTTCCGGTAGCAGTGCAGGCTTTTGCCAATGGAAGTACCGAAATGGTTAAAACTTCCATGCTTTAGAATAAAAACATGGAAAGAATTCCTGTGTCAACGCTAATTGTTACGCTAAATAAATTTAATTGTGGAAGGGTATAAGGAGTACTTCATGGAAGTGGCTCACTTATACCCTTTTATTATTGTGTCTGGGTGAACAGGAGATATGAGCTTAATCAAGTAAAAATCAATTGGTTACAGTAAAAAATCTGTGACTGAGGAGGCGAAGCTCTGCTTTATTCTTAACCGGATTTCAGCTATTAAGTACAATCAGGCTGATTAATTGTTTACGTTTCTGAAATTATTTTATGGCTGCACCAACATCCAAAAAATGGTTTGCTGTTTATACCCGGCCTCGTTGGGAAAAGAAGGTGCATAAGCTGCTGGAAGAAAAAGGAATTGAAAATTATTGTCCCCTCAATAAAGTCCATCGCAAGTGGAGTGATCGCATAAAGATCATTGATGAACCCCTCTTTAAATCGTATGTGTTTGTAAAAGTAAATGAGGACGAAAAAACGCAGGTGCGAATGACCGAAGGAGTGGTGAATTTTATTTAC
>CBIMFG010000478.1:0-4756 GCA_966243125.1 uncultured Niastella sp. | reverse complement strand
CGGCCATGTTCAGCTTACAGGCGCCCAGCATTTTGGTTAAAAATGCCAGATCGGCTTCCGGTACATAAACGTCGTTGGGGCAATTTACCACTACACTGATCTGCTGTTTGTTATTACCCAGGGTTTTATAAACCAGCGGTTCCTCCTTTTTAACCGGTTGGGTGGTGGTAACCGGTTCAGTAACAGGGGGTGTGGCAACCGGCTGTTGTTCAACCACCGGTGGCGTTGCTTCCCGCTGGGGTAATGTACCTGCTTCAGGCTGTATCAATGAGTTACGATACAGATCGGCAATTACAAAACCCGGTAAATTTATATTAGTCAAGCTCATTTTTTAAAAAGCATTCTTTATCAAAGATATAGCTGTCTATCGGTTTAGTAGGTTTAACGAACAACTGTTAGTAATTTATTTGACAGCCCGAAACTTTCTTTGTTTATTTGCGGCTCAAAAATACTGATTATGGTAGAAGCTTATAGTATCCCGGTTACAAAAATTGAGCATAGCCGCTTACCGGGCGTTACCCTCGAAAATATTCCTTTTGGTAAAACATTTACCGATCACATGCTGGAGGCAGATTTTGAAAATGGCGAGTGGAAGAATGTGGAGATCAAGCCCTACCAGCCATTGGTGATCAGTCCGTCGTTGGCCGCCATTCATTATGGCCAGTCAATTTTCGAAGGGGTTAAAGCCTATAAGAACGAAGCCGGGGAAGCTCACATTTTCAGACCTTACGACAATTTTAAACGCTTCAACTTTTCGGCAAGCCGCATGGAAATGCCGGAAGTGCCTGAAGAGATCTTTATAGAAGGCATGCGCAAGCTGGTGGAGATGGATAAGAACTGGATCCCGGCGCTGCACGACCACTCGCTGTATATTCGTCCATTTATGTTCTCATCCGACGAAATGATAGGTGTACGGCCTTCAGAAAGCTATAAGTTTATGATCATTCTGGCGCCAACCGGTCCGTATTACAGCGCGCCCATGAAAATATATGTTGAGGACAAATACACCCGCGCTGCACCCGGTGGGGTAGGGCAGGCCAAGGCAGCTGGTAACTATGGTTCTTCTATGTACGTTACTGCCCAGGCTAAGAAAAAGGGGTACGACCAGGTATTATGGACAGATGTATATGAGCACAAATATGTACAGGAAGTAGGTACCATGAACGTGTTCTTTGTAATTGGTAATAAAGCTTATACGCCAGATTTGAGCGCAGGTACCATTTTGGCCGGCGTTACCCGCGACAGCGTTATGACCATTTTGGAAGAAATGGGGCTGAAGGTGGAAGAGCAACCCGTTTCGGTTGATATGCTGATGGATGCTTATAAGGCTGGTGAGCTGCGTGAGGTGTTTGGTACCGGTACGGCCGCCACAGTTTCGCTGATCCGTGAACTGCGGTATAAAGAGTTTTCAATGACTTTCGACACCACTAAGTGGACGGTTACGCCCGAAATTAAACGCCGCCTCGACGATATCCGGGAAGGCCGGGTGGCCGATACCCATGGCTGGCTGTTCAAAATTTAGGGTTTATCAAGTGCTTTCAAATAATTGAAAACAGGCCCTAAAGGGTCTGTTTTTATGTTTTTTTAGGTGTTTTACGATGTAAAACTGCTGTTTTTCAACTTATTTTGCACAGTTTAGCCACATAATCAGAAACTCCGGTAAAATTGGAGTCAACTTTTTTTGGTTATAAATTTTATCCGCTTAACTTTGCCGTCCCAAAATCAAAAGGTTCAGAATGCCTACTATACAACAATTGGTAAGAAAAGGAAGAGAAATTATTAAGGCTAAAAGTAAGTCAAGAGCTCTTGACTCCTGCCCCTTCCGTCGTGGTGTGTGCACCCGTGTTTATACAACCACTCCTAAGAAGCCTAACTCGGCTTTGCGTAAAGTGGCCAAAGTACGTTTGACAAATAAAGTGGAAGTGATCGCCTATATCCCAGGTGAAGGACACAACCTGCAGGAGCACTCAATCGTGCTGGTGCGCGGTGGTCGTGTGAAGGATTTGCCAGGTGTACGTTACCACATCGTTCGCGGTAGCTTAGATACTGCGGGTGTAAAAGATCGTAAGCAAAGCCGTTCTAAATACGGAACTAAAAAGGAAAAGGCTAAAAAATAATCTTAGACAGTTCTACAAATTTTTATAAATGAGGAAGACCAAAGTAAAAAAGATCCCCTTAGCGCCTGATGCTAAGTACAATGATTTGATGGTAACTCGTTTTATCAACAACCTCATGTGGGAAGGTAAAAAGAATACCGCTTTCAATATCTTCTATACTGCATTGGATCGCGTTGCTAAAACAACCGGTGAAAATGGTTATGAAGTATGGAAAAAAGCATTGAGCAATATTACGCCTGCTGTAGAAGTACGCAGCCGTAGAATTGGTGGTGCTACCTTCCAGATCCCAGCGGAAGTTCGTGTTGATAGAAAGATCTCTCTCAGCATGAAATGGATGATCCGCTATAGCCGTGAAAGAAATGGTCGTAGCATGGCTGAAAAACTGGCTAACGAAATCGTTGCTGCCAGCAAAGGTGAAGGCGGTGCTTTCAAAAAGAAAGAAGATACACACCGTATGGCTGAAGCCAACAAGGCTTTTGCTCACTTCCGCGTATAACTTACGTATAGTATATCTTACCATATATACCCGCCAGTTTCCTGGCGGGTTTTTTTGCATACACACTATTGCACCATTACTTTCGTCGTAAACTCCTTCTTCCCATTCTTCCTGATCATCACAAAATAAACTCCGCTTTTTAGTCCGTACAGAGGTATGGTTTCTACCGTTTGTTGTAACCGGTATTGCAACACCTGTTGCCCGAGGGTGTTGAACAGCATCAGGTAGGTGTTTTCAGGAGCGTCTTTCATAAGCACCGAAAGGGAGCCGGTTACTTTTACCGGGTTGGGGAAAACAAGATACCGGGTAGTGAGGAAGTAATAAATGCTTTGGGAATTGCTGTAAATGATCAATCCGTTGTTAAGCGTTATTTTAACCCGGTAGGTATTTATGCCGTCAATGAGGTTTTTGTCGGCCCATTCAAAGTAGAGCGTGGTAACGGGTTCAAACGTTTGCAACGGTTCATATCCGCTGCTGGTGAGCCGCTCAAAGGTTACACTTTTTACATTCAGGGTGGTGCCAATTTCGGCCATCAGCAAACCGGTATTTCCATTTTCCAGGTCAACCAGAAAATTCTTTATATAACAATCAACGCCCTGTGTTTGGTAATTGATGGTGTAAGCCTTTAATGCTGGCCTACCGGGTGTGATCATAGGCGCTACCGTGTACCATAAAAAGTTACCCGGCTGGCGAATGATGAGGCTGGTGTCGGTAGTGGTGGTAGCAGGCTCCAGGTATTTTTCTCCCAAACGATATACCCGGTAGCTGTTGATGCCGGGCAGCCGGTCCCAAAACAGCAGCGCTGAATCGGCACAGTTAAAACCAACATGCACATTCAAAACGGGTGAAATGGTGAACGTGTCGGAAGTGAACACCTGTGCGTTGATGGTCATGCGTAACAGGGCGGTGTTGCAGGTATCAGGCGCCTGCCAGTAGGTATGGCCCTGGGAAAGAGCAGTAGTGTTTTCAATGGTTTGCCAGCTGAGACCTTTATCAAGACTGTATTCCAGCAAACCAGTATTGGTATTAAAAGTAGAGGACCAGCGCAACAGGTTGACTTCGCCACTTTTTGCATAATCAACTGCTGTAGGAAATTGCCATTGAAACTGATCGGCCGCTTCTGTTTGCCAGGCAATGGAGAATGGCTGATTACCGGTAACAGAAAAGCCCCGTACCCTAATGGTATAAGTACCGGAAATGGGGTTGTCGATGGTAACCTGTTCAACGGTATTGAGGTTGTCTTTTTTTCGTACGGCAGGTTGTAGCAGGGAATCAATAACAGGGGCGGGGCTTAGCACCCAGGGCAGCCATTCCTGCAGGTTGTTATCAACCAGTTCCAGGTCAAGGTCGTTTACCAATGCTGTGGGCGCATTGGCCGCGGCGGCGGGATCTGTCCAGCAAAGGGTAACCTTTACCTGCCTGGTATTGGCGGGTACGTTGATGGTAAATGTTTGCGTGAAGCTTTGTGGGGTGGCGCCGGTAAAGTGTTGTTCATTCACCAATTCCTGCAATGCTTTGTAAGCATTCAAACTGCCATAGCCCGATTGGTAATCGGGCCCCTTATTACCCCGGTCGTCGGCACTGTTTACTAAAATTGCTTTTATGAGGGATGCCGGTGGCAAACTGCCGCCATGTTTTTCTTTGTAATACTGCTGTAACAACAACACGGTGCCTGAGGTGTGGGCAGCTGCGCCTGAAGTGCCATCTTCGCCAAAGGCAATAAGCTCAGGTTTTATACGCCCATCATAGGCCGGCCCGCGGCTACTAAGAAAAGCCACATTGCCAAAGGAGTCGGTAGCGCCAACTGTTATAATGTTCTTGGCCATTTTAAAACTGCCCGTCAAATTAGCCATGTTATTGATACCTGCATACGGTCCGGCACTGGGCAGGTTACCCGAATTGCCCGATGAAAAAACATGCAGCAACCCGGGGTTGTTGATGATGCTGGCGTCGTAAGCAGCCGCATCGGCCCCATAATAATTTTCAATACCGGTTCCATAGGAATGGTTCTGCACTGTTACCTTGCTGGCATTTAAAACATTGGCATCATCTGCAAAAAGATTGTCGAAACTGCTTGGAAAAAAAGTACAGGCATTTGCCATGCCCCTGCCATCATAAAAGCTATTACCTGCTCCGCCAATAA
>CBIMFG010000477.1:0-4756 GCA_966243125.1 uncultured Niastella sp. | reverse complement strand
GGTGCAAATCGTTTCAAAAAATTTATTTTACCTGTTATCATATAATTCGATAGTCTTGGGTGATCAGAAATTGAGTTTTACAGAAAAACCGAATGACCGAAGGCTGGGCGCCATGAAGTAGTCGATACCCTGAAAATAGGTTTGGGTATTGGCAGTTAATTCCGGATCAAACGGCGCCCTGTTGTACAATAGTACCAGGTTACGGCCAATTAATGACACATTCATCTTTTTCACTACCCGGTTCCATTTGCCTAAAGGAATATCATAACCCAGCGTAGCTTCTGCCAACCGTACATTGGTAGCACTGTAGGTATACATAGAGGCAATGGTACCTGCAGCCTGGTAATACTCTTTTGCCGGTATCGGGCGTCCGTTTACGATAGCGCCACCCTGGTCGCGGGCTTCGGCCGAAGCTTCAGATACCCCAAAATAATCCAGCATAGCCTGCGTGTTCGACACTACTACGCCACCAACCCGGGCCGTGAAAAGAAAACTCATGCCTATGCCCTTCCAGCTAAGGCTATTGCCCCAGCTTGCATTGTATTTTGGCATATTGGTACCTGCATAAATAAAGGTCTTTGAATCTGGCTTTACGGTTTGCGAAGCAGGGTCAACATAAATAGCGCCATGCTCATCAACCAGCAACGTGTTCACATATACATCACCCATGGTACCGCCTTCTTTCAATACCGTTTTGTAACTACCCGTTCCTTCTTTTTCTATCGTTGAAAGACTGATCGTTTCTTTTAAAACAGGTGTTTCCCAATTGCGCAGTAACTCAACCACCTTATTTCTGTTCAATGAGTAAGTACCATAAGAGCTCACGTTGAAATCACCAAACTTGTGGTTGTAACGCGCACTCAGCTCAATACCTTTATTATCTACGCGGCCGGCATTTACCCATACATTGTTATAGCCTGAAGAAGCAGAAAGCGTTGGGTTAAAGAACTGGTTGTAGGTACGCGAATGATACACCGTTGCATCAATGGATAAAGCGCCATTGAAGAATTGTGCATTTACACCCAGTTCCACCGCTTTTGTTAACTCGGCTGCCAGGTTAGGGTTTGGCATGGTGGTAGTGGTAATAGGCGAACCATTAGCCAGCACATAGGTTGGAATGGTAAGATATGGATCGGGTTCATTACCCACTTCAGAGTAAGAACCTCTTACCTTCAGATAGCTCAGGATCTTTGACTTTATAGGCAGCAGGTCGGTCATTACACCAGAAAGACCTACTGAAGGATAAGCGAAGCTAACGCTTTTGGAACCGGCCAGTGTTGACGCCCAGTCGTTACGGCCGGTAACATCGAGGAAGATGCTATTGTGGTAAGCCAGTTGCGCACTGGCAAAGATCGATTGCTTTTGTTTGCGGAAACCTGTAGCTCTTGAATCAGCATCGAGCTTTCTTACGTTGGCATACGTGAACAGGTTGGCAACCCCATTCAGCTTACCGCCATACAGGTACTGGTTCTCCCGAACATCTTCAATAGAGGCGCCGGCAACCGCGGTAAGCGTATAATCTTTGTTGAGCTGCTTATTGATGTTCACCATGGCATCGGCATAGATCTGGCGATCGTCGATCGTATTAATGGCATAATAGCCAAGATTAGAAGCAAAGAGCTGGTTAGTGCCTGCATAAAATTTCTTTTCAGCCCGCTCATTGTTCCGGTCTAATTTCACGCGGCCGGTTACATTCATCCAGTTGTTTACCTGGTATTTCAATGAACCGGTGGTCATATAACGGTCTTTCTTATTCGGAAACAGATTGCGTTGTGTAACCCAGTAAGGGTTCTGCATCATTAACCCGTTATCGCCATAAGGCCAGAACTGCGTCATCAGGTTGCGGGATGGATCGTAGCGTTCAAAGGCTTTTACCTTATTAAAATCTTCACCCGGCGGAAACAGATAAACAGCTACCAGTGGATTGAAATACTGCCCTTGTGAGATCATGTTCTGTTCATTCATAAGGCCGGCCATAAAACCCATATCAAAGGTCATTTTGCCTTCCATAAATACGGCCGTATTACGGGCGGTAACATTGTACCGCTGGTATTTGTTATTGGGAATAATACCCCGGGCATCTGTTTGTCCTAAGGAAACAAAAGTTTGGTTCTTATCGTTACCGGTTGCCAGCGTAATTGAATTATTCAACAGGGTACCGGTTTGAAAGAAATCTTTTGGCTGATAAGAAGAAGGTGTTTGCAACTTTTCGCCCCAGCTGCTGTAACCGCCTGTTTCCAGCAAACCGTACCGGTTTTGGAACCGGGGTAACATAAGCGGGTTTTGAAACATGGTTGAGTTGGAAGCGGTGATGTCGGTCCGGTTCTTCAACCCTTTTTTGGTGGTGATAAGAATAACGCCATTGGCGGCAGCACTGCCATAGAGGGCCGCAGCCGAAGGACCGCTTAACACGCTGATGCTTTCAATATCCTCAGGGTTTATGTTTGATACGAAATCACCGGTTTGTCCGGCGCCTGAAAAAACATCATTGGCCTGACCACGTTTATTGGTAAGATTATTCGGCATGGGAATACCATCAATCACATACAAGGCATTGTTGTTATTGCTGATAGATTTGGCGCCGCGAAATACCACCCGTGAAGAACTGCCTGCACCGGCAGAAGAACTGTTGATGGTTACACCCGCTACTTTACCGGCAAGGCTGTTTACGAAGTTGGCATCTTTTACCTTGTTCACTTCATCGCCTTTTACCTCCTGCACACTATACGTAAGTGATTTTGTTTTGCGGGTAATTCCGAGCGCGGTCACTACCACTTCATCCATTTTATTTACCTGTTTCTCCAACGTTACATCTACCACATTGCGATTTCTGATCGCTACTTCCTGACCCACATACCCAACAAAACTGAACACAAGCGTTTGCGATTTATCAGCTGTAATGGTGTACCGGCCAGCGGCATCAGTAACCACACTCATAGTTGAACCTTTTACCGAAACGGTAGCCCCTTCCAGCGGGGTGCTTTCTGTAGAGCGCACCGTACCGGTTATAGAACCGGGTGGCATGGCCGCTGCAGTAGCAACGGTTTGCTTTTCGGAAGCAACCGGTTTATCTTTTATAAAAATGGTTTTACTGCTGATCTCATACCCTAAAGGCTGGTTCGTAAAAATGAGATCGAGAAACTGCATCAGCGGCATACCGGTGGCAGCAGCAGTGACGGGTTTGGCGCTTTTCAGCAATTCTTTGTTGGCAAAAATGGTGAAGCCGGTTTGTTTTTCAACGGCATTGAACACCTGAACAATCGATACATTTTTTCCTGAAAATGTAATGGTTTGTGAAAATGTTTTTGCCCGGGCACTCAGGATGCTGAAGGCAAAAAAAAGGATCGTCAGTTTCATAACTAACAGCGTTTTGGTGAGCGCCCGCAGCGGTTGCCGGCCCTTCCCTACTGAAAGCTTGCGCTTTTCAGCAGGGCGCCGCACACCGGAAGAACTCCGGGCACAATGAGCATTTTTTTGCATAAATTCACATCGGTTTAGTTTTGAATGTTACCACGTTTACAAATTGAACCCGGCCGTCTGGATGCCAGTCCAGGACGGCCTTTTTTATCTTAAGGCATTACAGTCAGTTTTCGTCCATCCAGTCTGAAATGCACTTTACTCAGTTCCAATCCGCGCAATACATTGTTGAGCGAAAGATCTCTTCCCATTTTACCAACGAACTCCAGTTTGGGAACGCCTGGTTCATACTGCACTTCTATATCGTACCAGCGCTCCAGTTGATGCATTACTTCCTGCAGGGTAGCTTCGTTAAAATTGAATACGCCGTTCTTCCAGGCCATGATCTGTTCCAGATCAGGTGAATGGTTAATGGTGAGTAGTGAGTGGTGAGTAGTGAGTGGGCTCGCTACTACAATGGCCTGTTCACCAGGTTTTAAAATTGCCGATTGCTCCCCTGCCTGGCCATGACCGATTGCCGAATTCACCCTCACGCTTCCTTCCAGCAATGTTGTTTTAATCGTTTCTTCATCTTTATAAGCATTCACATTAAAGTGCGTGCCCAGCACCTCAATAGCAGAAGCGCCCATCTGTACCTTAAATGGCATCTTTTGCCCTGAGTGGAGTCGTAGGGTTGCTACTTCGAAATACGCTTCACCGGTTATTTCCACTCTTCTTTCATTTCCGCTAAAGTGTGTGGGATATTTCAATGAAGACGCGGCGTTTAACCATACTTTGGTGCCATCGGGCAATACCAATTCGAACTGGCGGCCTTTGGGGGTGCTGATGGTATTGTACGCTATATGCTCTGCAGTTGAAGCCGTTTGATCGTATACCAGTTTTCCATCTTGCAGCAGTACCTGCGATCCTGTTTGATCTGCTACTTTTCCATTGCCAAGGCTGTCCAGCACCACCTGGCGGCCATCGGCCAGGGTAAGAATGGCGCCCTGTTTGCCCGGAGCGATGTCTGTTTTTGTTGCAATAGTTTGTTCGGGCGTAGTGGCAACTTGTTGTTTGTTTGGAATTGACCAGATAGCTATTCCAACCGCTATTATTACTACAGCTGCAGCCGCATATTTGAACCAGCTTTGCCGGAATAGGGAAACCGGTGCGCGGTGTTTACCGGCATTCAGTACCAATGGCAAACGGGCCTGTAACGCGTTTCTGATCTCAGGTGTGATCTCCTCTTCCCGCACTTCGTGCGAAAGCTTTGAGGAAATAATTTTTGCGGCAGCACCGGCATTTTCTTCCCGGTTCAGCCATTCCAACAACAGATCGGTTTCTTCGCCCGACAGCTTGC
>CBIMFG010000476.1:0-4762 GCA_966243125.1 uncultured Niastella sp. | reverse complement strand
AGTATAACATCAGCAGTGCGCCGGCCAATTTCCTGATAGATCCAAAGGGTGTAATTATTGCAACCAATTTGCGCGGCGCCGCATTGGAACAAAAACTGGCCGAAGTGCTGCATTAAACCAATTACTACATGTGTATAATAATGTTCATAGGCGCCCTGCTGTTATCAGTGGCCGTAAAAGCTCAGCAGGCGCCCACAGCCGGTCAGGTGTTGGCAGAAGCCACTGCCACCGCAGCAAAAGAAAACAAAAAGGTGTTCCTCATCTGGCATGCATCGTGGTGTCACTGGTGCCACAAAATGGACACCGCTATGAATGATGCCACCTGTAAAAATGCATTCAGCAGTAATTATGTTGTCCGGCACATTACCATCAATGAAAGTGCTTCGCACAAAGCAGAAGAAAATGCCGGTGGGGTTGAAATGCTTGCGAAATACAAGGGCCTGAATCAGGGTATACCCTTTTGGATCATCTTTGATTCCAATGGCGAAATGCTTGGTAACAGCCTTGTGGTAAATGAAAAAGGCAGAGTGGAAAACATGGGTTATCCCGATGGGCGTAATCTGGATTTTTTTATAATGCTACTGAAGAAAACATCCGGCATGAATGGGGAGGAGTTGCAGGCAGTAAAAAAGAGGTTTAGTAACTTGCGTTAACAGAGAAGGCCTTCCGCTAAGCGGAAGGCTTTTTTATTGCTAGTTTTTTATTATCACCGTATCGTTAGGCAATTTTAACGTATCTGGTTTCATCCGCACATTGTTGTTTTTAGGCGGCATTTGACTGGTCATTTTTGCAGAACCCAACGTTCCGTTGGCATTGGTTTGATCGTCGGGATTGGCGGTAAAGTTGATGGGTGTTTTACAGCAAACCATGCCAAGCAACACCAGCCCCCATGTATATGATAGTTTGTGTTTCATATGAATAGCATTTATGTCTATTCGTATGAAAAATCTGTTCCACACTACCCCAACCACCCCTTCAACACCTTCCCAATCTTCTCCACTTCCACCATAAACCCATCATGCCCATACGCACTGTCAATTTCAACCAGCGTACTATTAGGCAGGTGTTCCTGCATATGACGTTGCTCAACCAGCGGGCATAATATATCGCTGCTGATCCCTATAAGCAGGGTGCGTTGTTGAATGCTTTGCAGCACGGCTTCCACATTACCACCGCGGCCGCGGGCAATCTGGTGGGTGTCAAGGGCCTTGGTAAGGTTCCAGTAACTGTACGCGTTAAAGCGTTTCACCAGTTTATCGCCCTGGTAATCTATGTAGGAGGCCGCTTTATAATTATTCAGTTTTTCGGTGTCGCTGTCTGTTTGCTTTTGTACCATAATGCCGTAGTTGCGGTAAGTGAGCATACCAACGGCGCGGGCGGCCTTCAGGCCTTTTTGTCCGGCCTCGGGAGTGTCCTGGGTCCAGGTGCAGTCGGCTTCAATGGCCAGGCGTTGGGTGGCATGTATGGCAATTCCCCAGGCGCTTTCGGCGGGGGAGGTAGCCAGCAAAAACAGGTTTTTGATCACGTCTTTTTCCAGAATGCTCCATTCCATGGCCTGGTAACCACCCATGCTGCCCCCCATCAAAAGGTGAATTTGATCGATGCCCAGGTGCTGCCGCAATAAAATATGGGCATTCACCATATCGCGAATGGTGATCAGCGGAAACTGATGCATCCAGGGCTTTCCTGTTAAAGGGTTGATACTCAATGGACCCGTAGTTCCGTAACAGCTGCCCAGTATGTTGGCGCAAACAATAAAGTGCGTTTCGGGGTTAATTACACAGCCGGGTCCAACTACTCCCTGCCACCAATCGGCTGCATCGGAGTTGGCGGTAAGCGCATGACATACCCATATTACGTTGTTTTTTTCGGCATTTAACGTCCCATAAGTATGATATGCAATGGTTAATGAAGGCAGTTCCTGCCCATTTTCGAGTTTAAAAGGTCTGTTATATTCAAATTGCTTCATTGGCCCCTGGCTAATAATTAAGGGTGCAAAGTAAATGCCTGCATGAATTACATTTGCAAAAATCTTTACCATGATAAAAATTGAATTGGAAAGGGTCGACGGAGATTTCGGATTTGAAGCGAAAGACGCTAATGGCCACACCGTGCGCCTGGATACCAGCGTTGAGGGTGGCGGTACAAATTTTGGCGTTCGTCCCATGCAAATGCTGCTGATGGGCCTGGGCGGCTGCAGCGGCATTGATATTGTGAGCATTCTGAAAAAACAACGCCAAACCATAGAGGGTTTCAGCATGAAAATAGAAGGGGAGCGCGAAGCCGGCAAGGAGCCCTCTATCTGGAAAGACGTGACCATCGTATTCGAGCTTACCGGAAATATTGATCCCGAAAAGGCAAAACGCGCCTGCGAGCTGTCTATGGATAAATATTGCTCTGTGGCCGAAACCCTGCGCCGCGCCGGTGGCGAATTGAAATGGGAAGTACGGGTAAACCAGGGTCAGAAGGCATAAGATAGCCATAAATCTTTTTTGGGAGCCGGCAGTCGCACTACTATCATCGGCTGTTGCGTCGCACAATTGTGCGTTGGGAACGCTGCGGAGAAAGAGGGATTCGAACCCCCGGAACTCGGAACTCTGAACTCGGAACTTGAAAACAGCTCCTTGTTTTCGGTAACAACCACTTTAAACAACAAACCATAAACTAGTTCATGCATCCAATAAGCAAAGCAATACGCATTCAAACCGACCGTACCAACGAAATGGAACATTCTTCCCCCATGTTTTTAACCAGCAGCTTCTGCTTCGATAATGCCGAGGATATGCGGGCTGCTTTTGCCGATGAAACCGACGATAACATCTACAGTCGTTTCAGCAATCCTTCGGTACAGGAGTTTATCGATAGAATGGTAGCCCTCGAAGGCGCTGAGGCTGGTTTTGCTACTTCATCGGGCATGGCCGCCATCTTTGGCTCGTTTATGGCCTTGTTGAAAAGCGGCGATCACCTGCTCAGCTGCAATGCTATTTTCGGTAGCACCCATACCGTTATCACCAAATACCTTCCCAAATTCGGGATTGAATATACTTACGTACCAGCCGATAAACCGGAAGAATGGGAAAAGGCCATTAAGTCCAATACCAAAATGATCTATATTGAAACGCCTACCAATCCCGGGCTTGAGCTCGTTGACCTGGAAGCCGCTTCAGCAGTAGCCAAAAAACACAATTTGCTTTTAAACGTCGACAACTGTTTTGCCACCCCGGTAAACCAGCGCCCAATTGATTTTGGCGCCGATCTGGTAGTGCATTCAGCCACCAAGTGGATAGATGGCCAGGGACGTGTGCTCGGCGGCGTTATAGTGGGCAAAAAAGCCCTCATTAAAGATATTTATTTGTTCTGCCGCAGTACTGGTCCCGCATTGTCTCCTTTTAATGCCTGGGTGCTGAGCAAAAGCCTCGAAACCCTTGATGTGCGTATGGAGCGTCATGGCAACAATGCATTACAGTTAGCCAAAGCACTGGAAGGACATCCAAAGATCAGGTATGTAAAGTATCCCTTCCTACCCAGTCACCCGCAGCACCGCATTGCCTTGAAGCAAATGAAGAATGGCGGCGGTATCGTTTGTTTTGAACTGGCTGGCGGTTTGGAAAGCGGCCGTAAGTTTCTCGATAACTTGAAGATGTTATCGTTAACGGCTAACCTGGGCGATACCAAAAGTATTGCCTCGCACCCGGCCAGCACCACACACGCAAAACTAACTGAGGCTGAAAGACAAGCGGTTAACATTACCCCAGGACTCATCAGGATCTCTGTGGGCCTCGAACATGTTGATGATATCATTAGTGATATTCGACAGGCGTTGGAGAGTTGTTAATAGAGCAGTGACCATAATCATTCATTTGAATGCCTGCTATCATAGTAAAAAACTATTTAGTAGGTTAACTTTAACACTGATTCTTTTTCATAATAAAAAGTTTTAAAAATTGAGCTGGTAACGGGTTGGTTCTCCAACCCGTTTGTTTTTTTATTAACACCTCTAAAAATCGTAACTTAAATAAAATTGGGATTATGAAAAGGGAGGCGTTGGAACAGGTGGTTGATAAACACATCAGCAATATTGAAAAACACAGCCATAAGCTGCCAGGATCTTTCGAAGAGTCAGCTATTCATGACCTGCGTGTGAATTATAAAAAGGTGCGGGCGTTTTTGCGGTTGTTACAGGTAGAAAGAGGTGCCGGTCATTTACACATCCCCGATAAACTAAGATCGCTGTATCACCATTGTGGCACCGTTAGAGACTGGCAATTATTCCTCAATGAAATTCGCGATGCAGGGCTTGCTGAAAAACTGCCGGAGTGTATGCATCACTGGTGCAAACAGGTGTTTACCTATAAAGAACAAACGGTGCATGCTATTGAACATATGCACTTCAAAAGAATATTGCACGACCTTGAAAAAGAATTACCACGTCAGTTGCAGGAAGATACTGTTAAACAGTTCATGCATCAAAAAATAGCGGCTATTCATATTTTACTACTAGCGGCAGATAATGAAAAAGACCTGCATTCCATTCGCAAACAAATAAAAGATATCATCTACAACATTCGCATCTTCGAAAAAGATTGGAACATCTCCTTTCCCTTCTCCGGTTTTATGAGCGATCAGGAGTTAAATGATATGGCTACCAAACTGGGCGATTATAACGACCAATGCCTTGCCATTTCGTTGCTGCAACCCAGTTACATAAATAAATGTAACCACGAAGAACAACACATTCTCCGCAACCTGCAAATGAACTGGC
>CBIMFG010000475.1:0-4765 GCA_966243125.1 uncultured Niastella sp. | reverse complement strand
ATTTTCTAGGGACTACGGACAATCAACCTTTGCTGTTTAGAGTAAACAATATCAGGCATGGCTATTTAGGAAACAATATTTTTCTTGGCAGTAATGCCGGTCTTCTTAATACTGGTCGGGGAAATATAGCAATTGGTTCCGGCGCATTACAAAACAATGCTTCCTCGTCAGCCTTAGTAGCTGTTGGTGATAGTGCCCTGTTTAACAATGTAGGTTCCTTGCAAAATACAGCAGTAGGTACTAGGACTTTATATTCAAATACAAGCGGCATAAGTAATTCAGCATTTGGGTTTAAATCAATGGAAAGTAACACCATAGGCAATGATAACAGTTCATTTGGCACCGCATCGCTACGATATAACCTTCAAGGCGTTGAAAATACTGCAATGGGTTCAGCTGCTTTGGCTTTGAATACAAATGGAAATCGAAATAGTGCAATGGGAGCTTACGCTTTACTTAACAATACTACAGGAAATGATAACACAGCGATAGGACGTTTGGCACTTGTTTCAAATACCGATGGCAGTCAGAATACCGCAATAGGAAGCAGCGCCTTATATGCAAACGTGAATGGTAATGGTAATACCGCTATGGGTTTTGAATCGCTTTATGCAGGTTCAGCTGGATCCGGAAATTCTGCGTTTGGATCAAGGACCTTGCGATCAAACACGAGTGGACTTTATAATTCGGTTTTTGGATCGCAGGCTATGTTTAAAAATACCCAAGGACATTTTAACTGTGCATTTGGTGCACAAGCGCTCTACAATAATACAACAGGTGTCCGTAACGTCGCTTTAGGCTTCGGTTCCTTATTTGAGAATATAACCGGGCAAAATAATACTGCAGTCGGTTTTCAGACATTGAATGCCAATACCTCCGGAACTTTAAATATTGCAATTGGCTATAATGCTTTGGCACAGAATACGAACGGGGGGAGCAATGTAGCCATAGGTGGTGAGGCTTTGTTATGGAACACAACAGGCAGTTCTAATACCGCAATCGGAGCCAGGGCACTGGCAAATAATACTGCAATTCAAAACACGGGCGTAGGCTACTGGGCCCTGGAAAAAAACACAACAGGAACCGACAATGTCGCTAACGGTGCTGGTGCACTAGGTTATAATACAACGGGAAACGATAATACTGCAATTGGTACCGGATCACTTCATTTTAATGTGTCTGGTTCTTCCAATACCGCCAGTGGCAGCGATGCATTAACCAGTAATAATACAGGATCTGAGAATTCAGCATTTGGCAATTCAGCTATGAGTCAGAATACAAACGGTTATTATAATACAGCCCTGGGAAGCAGATCGCTGTACTTTAATACAACCGGATGGGGCAATGTTGCAGTTGGTATGCAAGCATTGTATAATAATTCTTCCGTAGTCACAACAGCTGTTGGCTACAGAGCCGGCTATGAATTACCCAATAACGTGGTTAATGTTACTTGTATTGGGTATAACACAGGCTGGGGCACAACTTCAAGTAACCAAGTTAATATCGGAAACTTTAGTGTTGGATGGATCGGCGGACAAGTACCCTGGAGTACTTATAGTGATAAACGTATGAAGCAGGATATTAAAGATGACGTGCCGGGCCTGGCATTTATAACCCGCCTTAAACCGGTAACCTATCATATTAACCTCTCCAAACAAAAAGAAATTGCCAGAGCCAACACTAACGATGAAAAGGATTGGGAAGGCAAAAATGATATTGAAAAAAGAAAGATGACCGGTTTTCTTGCACAGGATGTAGAACAGGCCGCTGATGAAATTGGCTACAATTTCAGCGGGGTGCACAAACCCAAAAATGGAGATGGCCTGTACAGCCTGGAGTACAGTTCATTTGTCGTCCCCCTCGTAAAAGCCGTGCAGGAACAGCAAAAGACCATCGAAGATCAAAACAGGAAAATAGATAAACTGCAGCAACAGCTTGATCTGCTCCTACAACAGGTACAAAACTTAAAAAAAGAATACCTCACGCAGAATAATTGATCTCCATTCGCTATTAAAACTGCCAAAATGAAAAAGATATGCTTACTACATGTATTTTTTGCAGTTGCTCTTTTTTGTTTGAGCCAGCAAACTGTAAAGACTGAATTCAGCAATAACCAACACCACCCATATTTAGAGGACGATAGTATAATTGGCAGCTGGAGCCTGGTATTGCAGGCCTTTGATAATAACAGCAACGGAAAACTGGACGAAACAGAGCGGAAGAAGGGAAACGCAGGGAGACATTTCTATCAGTTTAACGCCAATGGAACCTGCCTGATACATACAATGAAGTTAAAAGGATGGTATGAGCTAAAGAATGAGGACGGCAAAAAAAGGCTATACACTTACCTGGATGATCAGGGTACCAAAACGAGGGAAAATGCCTGGTATGTAATATCTGTCAGTAAAACAGAATTGATCCTGTTATCGCAGGACAAGTACAGTTTTTGGATTTATAAACGTGTGTGATGATGGTGAAACCAAAACAAACCTCTTTTATGAAAAAGATCTTTACAATCGTTCTTTCCATGTATTCAATATTGGCCGGCGCACAAAATGTTGGCGTGGGCACTTCCAATCCATTGAACAAATTGCATGTGGCGGGTGGATTACGATTGGATACTTTAACCGGTGTAAATGGTAGTGGTATAGTAACACATAATGCCAATGGCGTAATCTACGGATTAAAATTTTCCGGGAATATCAATGATGTATTACGTGGTGATGGCACATTTGGTTCCGTTGGATCAGGTGGCTCGCCCGCAAATGTCTGGATGCTGAATGGCAATAGCGGAACAAATCCCGCCAATAATTTTCTGGGTACTACCGACGATCAGCCATTGATTTTTAAAATTAAAAATATCCAATCGGGATTACTTGACTCATTATCCCAGTGCGCGGCCTTCGGGTTTCGCAGCCTGGCCAATAATCTGGTTGACTTAAACACCAATGGCGGCATGCGCAATACCGCATTTGGCTTTAGATCGCTCCAGGTAAATACCACAGGCCAGTCAAATGTGGCCGTGGGCAGTTCTGCATTGGCCAGAAATACATCAGGTTCTTTTAATACCACTGTCGGCACTTCCTCCCTGACCAACAACACTACCGGCAGGGGCAACACGGCCATGGGAAATGCTGCACTGGATAGGAATACGACAGGAAACTCTAATACGGCTTTTGGACAGGGGGCTGGTATTGCTAATATAACCGGGACCAATAACTCGGCCCTGGGTTATCAATCACTTCTGTTAAATACCACAGGAAATAATAATTCGGCATTCGGATACCAGTCCATGTTCAGTAATGAAACAGGGTATTCCAATGTTGCCATAGGTGCCAATGCATTGATGAACAATGCGAGCCAAAGCAACCTTGTTGCTGTTGGTGACAGTGCCCTGTACAATAACATGCTTGGTGTACAAAATACAGCCCTGGGATCAAAAACTTTATTTGCAAATACCAATGGCAACAGCAACACCGCTGTGGGATTGGAAGCGCTTACTTCAAACACGGAAGGCAGTGCTAACGCTGCCCTGGGTTTCCAGGCCTTGTATGGCAATACAACGGGGATTGGCAACAATGCCCTGGGTAGCTTTGCCTTACATGAAAACACAACAGGAAGGCATAACACAGCTGTTGGCAGGCAGGCATTATTTTCTAACACTACCGGCTATTCCAATGTAGCCATTGGGGTAAAGGCTTTACAACAAAATTCCGCTCAGAATAATTTGGTAGCAGTGGGGGACAGCGCCTTATTTAATACCGTTAATGGCGGGCAAAACACAGGAATTGGCTCCAAATCTCTTTATTCCAACACCGATGGCTCGGGCAACACCGCAACAGGTTATCGGTCGTTGTTTTCAAACACAGGCTCTCTAAACTCTGCATTTGGAGTGAATGCACTGAGCAATAATTTGGGCGGCACCTCCAATACTGCCGTGGGATGGAACGCCATGCTGTCATTGACAACAGGTCACTGGAATACAGCACTAGGCACGCTTGCCGGCCCATCGGTAAATAATCTATTAAATACTACATGTATAGGGTATAACTCGGGCATCAATATCAGCAATGCCATGAGTTTTGGAAATACGAATGTAAACCGTTGGGTTTTTGGAAGAAATGACATCACAGCCGGGGTTTTCCAGGTTGGCTCCAATCTTTCCAATGGCAACGGCGCCTATTTAAGTGCAGGTGGTGTTTGGACCAGCACATCGGACAGGAATGTAAAAGAAAATTTCACCGAATTAAACAGCTCGGAAATACTGGAGAAAATCGCTTCATTGGAAATTACCCAATGGAATTTCAAAGAAACACCGGTTAAAGAAACACATATTGGCCCCATGGCCCAGCAATTCAAAGAATTATTTAACCTGGGTGTTGAAGGCGACAATAAAACCATCAGTACACTCGATCCTTCGGGGGTTGCTTTAGTTGGTATCCAGGAACTAAGCAAACAGGTGAAACAACAGCAAAGCATTATAGATAAGCAGCAAAAACAAATAGATGAATTGCTGAAAAGGGTTGAAGCCCTCGAAAAGAAATAATTCATTTAAAAAACAGAAAATGAAAAAGATTTTCTTTCTGAATACCTTACTACTCCTGCTCCATTGTTCATTCGGCCAGGAAGTGATCAAAATTCAAAACGGCGGAAGCCTTGCAATCCAGGGCGGAACTGAGCTTCATTTGCAGGGAGGCATTACGCTGGACGAAGGAAGCAGCCTGGTAAATAACGGCAACCTGTTTTTGAAGAACAATGTACTTTC
>CBIMFG010000474.1:0-4770 GCA_966243125.1 uncultured Niastella sp. | reverse complement strand
TGGCGCGCTAATAAACCGTTGGCGCTATCCAATAAAATAGTTTCACCATTATCAAGGGTGAGGTATGCATGGCTACTATTGGGTTTTGCATCGGAAGGAAGGGAATGAGTCACTACAGGTATAGTGGTTGGCCTATTGTTGTTTCGATACAGATAAACAGGAATAGATACAGCGATCACAATCGCCGCTGCGGCCACATACCGCATCCATCGCATGGGCCTTACTTTGGGTTCATCAATTGTTGCGGGTATCAGTGCCAGCATGCCCGTCCAGGCGTCGTTCTGATTTTTCTTTGCCTTGTCATACGCCCGCACATCGCGCATTAACCCGGGGATGTTAGTGATCTCATCAAAAAATCGCTGGTTCTCCACTGATCTATTTCGAAAGTTTTCCAGTTCTGTCGCCTCTGCGGTGGTTAAATCTTCCCGCAGATGCTTAAAGATCAGTTCCGTTATTTTTTCATAATTATCCACCCGGTATAATGGTTTTGAAATTCGCGTCACCGTTTAAATGGTAACTTATAATTAACACAACTAAGTAGTCGAAATCTTAAAAAAGTAAACAAATTTATTTTGCCTCATTTTCTAAATGCAACAGTATCAAGCAGAAAAATTTGTAGCAGCCTACCTAAGCGTAGTAATAACATAAATAAAAGGAGGTATGGACCTACCTTAATTCGTAAGATGCGCAGGGCATTACTTTTTTGTACATAGATGTTATTAACGGAGATCTGCAGCATCACGGCTATGTCGGCGGGTTTTAACTCATCATAAAAGAGCATTTTAAAAATGCGCCTGCAGTCATCGGGCAGGTTTTCAATGGCTTCGTGTACCATTTTAACTACCTCGGCCCGTATCATATATTCATACTTCAGCAGGTTATCGTCCTGCAAGCGTTCGTCCAACTCCATGCTTTTAACCGCATGCCGTTTTTTCGACTTCAGGTAATTTAAACAAAGATTGCGGGCACTTACGAACAGGGAGGCACGCAGGTGCTGCTCATCGGTATACCGGTTTCTGCTATTGTATAAGCTTACAAAAACCTCATTTACTATATCCTTACTATCATCCTGGCTATCAACATACTTATAGGCGTAAGTAACCAGCGATGAATAGTATTTTTTGTATAACACTTCAAACGCTGTTTTATCACCGCTGAGAAAACTATTAAACGTGCTGCTGTCTAAATTTTCCTTCATGTGCAATGTTCATAAGAATTCCATCTTGCTGAATCAGAACTCAGCAAAGAGCTACTAATTGTTTTGGCCTGGAAGAATAAGGGGAATGGATGATTTGATGCAGTGCAGTAGCCTAATTTAATGAAAATAAATCAGTAGCCAATATTTTCCTCGTCACCATTTGAGGTAACCGCAAGAAAATTGATCCCAGGAGGGTTTATGGTAAATGTTTCAATCGGAACAAGGAATCTTGTTGATGGGAGAATATCGATTAGACGTAGTGCTTTAGGGCCAAACAAAACTAAAGCATTGGCTTTTATTAAAAACCAATGCTTCCCGAAATTGATCATAAACAAAATTACAGGGCCGGTTAGTACATTTAAAAGAATAACTGTTACCGGGTATTCCTATGCGTCCTCCTTTGTTTTTGCAAAAGCATAAATGGTAAATACCTTTTTACCAAAGCGCACTTCACTAGAGATCAGTAAACGCCGGCTATAAACAAAGGGGATCAAATAAAACATAAACATACCAATTGAACTAAAAAACAACACATCATCACCTTGCATAAAGGCATAGCCTATTAGCATAAACGTTCCCGGAATGGCTATTAAACAGCCACTGACAAAACATTGAACGAAAGTCAATTCAAACGCATACCAAAGAATTTCCCTGCCATGGGAGTTAGAAACAATGGCATCAACAACCCCGGAAAGAAAATCAAGATCCTCTTTCAAAGTAACTCTAAAATTAAAATCTTTTAATATTTTAGCAAAGATCATCAGCTTAGTTAGCAATGGAAGTCTTTTATCATTTCTCTTTAATAATTTAGCAAGTCTGTTATTAATCTCACCCCCAACTACGAATTGAACATATTTTATTGACAAGAAATGAATACCGAGCACTAATACAAAAGCCAAGGTAGAACTCACTAATCCTTGCAGTATAGTGAAGATACCCAGATTCAAAGAACCAATACCTGCCTGATCAACCTGCAAATAGATCAAATACCCATAAGGGAAATAAACACATACAGATGCAAGAAATGTCGGAATCAACCTTCCTGGAAAACGTAGAAGTATCATAGTTTTAATTTTTTTTAAGCAAACAGCCGCCTATTGACCTCTAATACAAGAAGTCAGGAAATAACAACATCATCTTTGCCGGCAGATAATTGAGTTTAAATCAGTTTTAATTTACTTTTTGGGAAAAGGAAATTTTTAATGTTAACTAATAAGTAGTCACGCAATTTTCAGATGAACATTCCATAGCCGGCAGTGAATTGAGCATTGCCGGATTTTGTTTTGGCTATAGGATGGAATGATGGTTGATTACGCCAAAACAGAATGCCTATTGCCAGTTAGGGGTGGTTTAATGATTAATAGCAATATAATTAAAGGAGCCTTACTTTTCCATCAACAACTATAGTCAGGAAAATCTTAAAAACAACTTCAAAATATTAACACCAGATACGCAGCAATTAACATTTGTATAGTTTGCAGTTCCTCCAATCAATTGTTTTTGCCAATCTGTATACTGTGTAGACTCCCATACCATGCTACTCCAGACATTCCTGAATTTTAAGTTATAAATAAATCTGGCACACGACCTTGCAGTTCAAGCAAAGGATTTTGTACCGGTTACTTTTCAATATCATACTATTTAACAGAACTCACATTTACGATATTCACTCACCGATTTCAGACCCTCCATATATAAAGTGCCGATTATTACAAAACGTCCAAATCTGTTTTATTTATTTTTAAAAACATAAGCAGCAAGAGCAAAGACAGTCTTAAATGACGCGCCAGGTAACTGAACGACAGTAAGAATGCCAATGCCAACTGGTTATCGGACAACGCCAATCTTAGTAATTTCAAAGCACGGCTTTTTTGACTTCGTACAGTTGAAACGCTAATATTTAACAGGCTGGCAATTTCTTTTGGCTCTATCCCCTCATAAAAAAGCATTTTGAATATCTTTCTACACTCTTCCGGCAACTGTTCAATCTCCTTATACAATCTGGCAATCACCTCTTCTTTTATAAGAAGGTGTTCAAGAGTTTGGTCATTCGTTAACTGACCACTCAATTCAAGCTGCCAGCTCTTTTGCTGGGACCGCCTATTATTTCTACGCCTTATAAAATCCAGGCACCTATAGCGTGCTGTAGTCCGCAAAAAACCTTTTATATGATCGTAAGAGTTGATCTTTTCACAATCTTTGTACAGCGTTATAAAGGTTTCAGATGTAATGTCCTCGGCCTCTTGCGTATCTTCCACCAGCTTATTAACAAAATGGAGAACTTCAGTATACAATAAGCGATATACAGCCTCGAAAGCCTTAGCGTCACCGCGCGTAAATGCCACTAAAGAGTTATTATCAAACTGTTGTTCCATTGAGAATTAAAATTGAGTATAATATTAGCAGACACTAGAAGAGAAAGATAAGGCTAGATGTTAGTTCGATGGCAGTGTTCGATTAGTAGTACACAAACTTACGTCTAATCACGCGAAATAAAAATATGGTTCGTTGAAAAAAGAAAAAAAATTCATTTTCATTGATTATTATGCAACCTGGTGTTAACCATGCAAAAGAATGGATCAGGAAGTGTATACAAAGAAAAAAGAATCATTTTCGTTGACTGTTATGCAACCTGGTGTGGGCCCTGCAAAACAATGGATCAGGAGGTGTATACAAAGAAAAAAAACTCATTTTCGTTGATTGTTATGCAACCTGGTGTTAACCATGCAAAAGAATGGATCAGGAAGTGTATACAAAGAAAAAAGAATCATTTTCGTTGACTGTTATGCAACCTGGTGTGGGCCTTGCAAAACAATGGATCAGGAGGTGTATACAAATGATTCAATAGGTTCGCTTTTTAAATGCAAAAGATCGTTTATTTTCTCTCCTCTGTTACCATCCTCTCCTCCCCCGCATAATACCCAAAGATCTCCGTCACCTCTTTATCACTCAAATACTTCAATCCAATCTCTGCCTTCGCATTGGCCTCATTCTCAATAGAGCGCATCAACAAAAGCCGATACGCTTCTGTCTTTTTATTCGCATTAAACGTTTTATGCTTTGTAATAAACTTCTCGTATGCATTTGCCATAGCCAACCAGGTGGCAATTTCATCATCAGGATGCTGGTTGCTTTTAAAGTCATCGATGGTTTCTTCCAAAGTACCTGGATCAACTTCATTAAACACCCGTTGGATCTTCTTTATTTTTTCAAGCTGAGTGGAACTTAAAGTATCAGGAACGACTGGAGCGGGTGTTGGCTTGCCTGGGTTAACTTTCTCAACGGGTGTACTTTCCGGTTCCACCTTTGTTTTGCAGGAGAAAATCGTTAATCCGAAAATTATAATTAGCAGGGTTCTTTTTAACATCAACATACTATTTTGAGGCTTACTGGTGCGATTATACGTCATACGCAGCAGGTATCAAAATTTATCCCTAAATTGACCGTCCTTACTTATGACAAACAAACGATTCATCCTGTTCTTATTCCTATCAGTCTGGGCTGTGCATGCATCTGCTCAAACGCACACCAGAAGAGACAGCCTGCAAAATGATTTCACCCTGCTAAGAAGC
>CBIMFG010000473.1:0-4777 GCA_966243125.1 uncultured Niastella sp. | reverse complement strand
GAAGCCTTGGTAAAAAACGGAATGGATGTTACTTTATTTGCCACTGGGGATTCTGTTACAAAGGCAAAGCTGCAGTGGGTATGCCAAACGTCATTGGGGGAGCAGCCCGCCGATGCAAAAGTTTGGGAATGCCTGCATATATCCAATCTTATGGAGCAGGCTTCACAATTTGATATTATACACAATCATTTTGACTTTCTTCCTCTAACCTATTCTTCGCTGATCAGGTGCCCTGTAATTACCACCATACATGGCTTTTCTTCTGAAGAAATTTTACCCGTGTATAAAAAATATAATAAACGCACCTCGTATGTATCAATAAGCCACAGCAACCGACACCCCGAACTTCAGTATCTCGATACTGTTTACAATGGTATTAATGAAGAACAGTTTCGGTTTGGCCAGGGTGATGGAGATTACCTGCTGTATTTTGGAAGGTTTCATCCGCATAAAGGAGCTTACGAAGCTATACAGATCGCCACCCAATCAAATAAAAAATTGATCCTTTGCGGCCTGGTCCAGGATGAAAATTATTTTAAAGAAAAAATTGTCCCTTACCTCAATGACACCTCGATAATATACAAAGGGAATGTAGGACCGGTGATGCGCAATGATTTATTGGCAAATGCACTGGCGTTATTACACCCCATCAATTTTGAAGAACCATTTGGCCTCAGCGTGGCAGAAGCGATGATGTGCGGCACACCGGTAGTAGCTTTTAACCGGGGTTCCATGAAGGAACTGATCATAGATAAAAAAACAGGGTTTATAGTTCAGCATACCGGGGAGGCAGTCGCAGCTTTGAATAATATTAAAACGATCAATAGAAAGGCATGCCGGGAACATGCAATAGAAAAATTCAGTAGCCAGGTAATGGCCAGGCATTATATTCAATTGTATGACCAGGTGGCCCGGCAACCTGGTGGCTTGTAAATTCCAGTCAATCGGTTTAATTCATCGCATTTAATAATGCGGCGAGTGGCACCGTAGCAAATGAAGTAGCATAATCAGAAACGGCATAAGGAATAAATAAGCAGTCTTGGTGTATTACGGCCCCACAGGAATAAACTACATTTGGTACATATCCGTGCCATTCATCTTCATCAGGCATTAACAACGGTTCTTTTAAGCGTCCCAATTCTTTCGTTGGGTCCTTTAGATCAAAGAGGCTGGCGCCCAGACAGTATTTACGCATCGGACCAACGCCATGAGTAATTACCAGCCAACCCTTTTCCGTTTCTATGGGCGACCCTGCATTGCCAATTTGTACATACTCCCAAGGGTATTCCGGTTGCTGCAATAACGTAGCTGTTTCCCATAAATACAGATCATCAGAAAACATTATATAGTTATTGACCCCGTCAATTCGGGAGATCATAGCATATTGACCATTGATCTTTTTGGGAAATAAAGCAAGGTTTTTATTAACTGCTGCTTTCCCATGAAGCGGCGACATCTTAAAATGTAAAAAATCTTTTGTTTCAATTAAATGTGGTAAAATGAATGAGCCATCGTAGGCAGTATAGGTAGCATAATAAGTGGTAGCGCCATCTTCAGCGGTAAATTTTATAAACCTGGCATCTTCAATACCATTCTTTTCAGTAAAGGTTACCGGAAAAATAACCCGTTCCGACAATAAAGACTCCTGCAAAAAATGTACTTCATAACTGGTATTAACCAGGCTGAGAATATCATATTTCAGTTTGTTTTTCGCCATTCCGGTCTCCACATGCTGCAGGGCACTTTTCAAGACCACTTCAATCTCTTTATAAGAAAAAGTATCTTTCAACTGGTTTAAAATATCTGTGCAGATCTCTTCCGGAAACAGATATTGGGATAGTAATTCCTTAAATGCTTTTTTGTTGTTCCGCTTCTGTTCCGTTACCCGCCCCTGGTTCATATATTTCCCCGTAGGCTCAAAATGGATCTTTGCATTTTTATCAAGTTTTGCCCGTTTAAATACAAGTGATGAGATGTGACCTTCTCCGGTAGCCCTGAAACTGACGATCACATTTTTTTCTCCTGCCGCTGTACCCGACTGGTCGGGATCTTCCACTATAGAAGGGTTGAACAACGCCGCATGCTCCAATGAATATTCCATGGTAAAATAAGAACCTATCAATAACTTTTTTTCGAAGGATAAAGCAAGGAACTCGTTTTCCGTTAATAAGTGCTTTACTAAATCAAAATGCTTTTCAAAAACAAGCCGGATATTACTATAGCGTTTATGAAATTCATTTTGAACCTGTAACAATAATTCATTTACCAGGTTGTCTGGCAATTGTTTCACCCTTTCAATCAGCGTCCGGGAACGTTCATCTCCTGTATTAAAAAAGCGGGGAATTACTTTTCTGACATCAGGATTCAAGCGCACATTGATTCTGTTTACCTTTAATTTCATATCCAGTGAAGGTAGTTCAATAAACAACACAAATACTATATAACCTTCGGAGCTGTTCGTCTAAAAAGAGATATTAATCACTACAAATAATAAATTAGATCGTTATCCCAAATAAGCATATCTTTAATTCAATGACCTTCTATTGTGTAATTTCCTACCTTTTATCTTCCTACACTTTACCTCGTCAATTCTATTAACTTAGTAAATTAAACAGTATGCGTTTATTAATCAGCAATTTAAACAGGTTCACTACCGCTACCCATCTGGCAAAACTTCTGCTTCCTTTTGGGTTGGTATCATCTGCCAGGATAGTGATGAATGCCCAAAACGGCTTCTCAGAGGGAGTGGCATTGGTGGAAATGGAATATAAAGCAGGTCAGATCGTTATTAGTGAACTCAATAACAGCCGGTTTATGAATTTCTATATCAGTGTGGAAGAAACAGTTTCGGCTAACAAATCAAATAGCTTCAAAGTGCAGGCATAATTTGCATATGGTCAACAACGCTTGCCTACCAGAAAATAGTTAACGAAACAGCAGAAATATACTACTAACTGGAAACATGGGATTTAATTAACCAGCTGTTTTAAATCAGACATGATTTTTTTAAAAGAACATTTACGCAAAAAGAATTACGATTGGGCAGTGAAGCAAAATCATTGTCTGGAAAACAACGAACCCAACCGGTGCTCTTTTAACCCGCTTAACGGTTATCAGGTGTTGTTTATTATTAACTACTTCGGTAAATCAATTGGCAAATTGACGATTACAGATGGTTGCCAAATTGAAGAACTTATTTCAACACAACTCCCCTTAGAATTGAAAAGCGAACTTTCAGTTTTTAACTGGTTGCGGGGGATATACCTGTATTATGGTAACTGAGCGTATAGATTATAAGCGGTTTCAGTAACACTATAAAAGATAGCCAATATGAACATACAGATTTTCAATCTTAGTTTGAATACCGAGGATCGTGATCTGCGAAAATTATTTTCATCCTTTGGCAATGTAACATCGGCTGAAGTGGTGAAAGACAAATTAAACGGCCGTTCAAAACGTAATGGGATAATCGAAATGCCTACCGACGGTGAAGCCCGCCAGGCGATCATATCGCTTAACCAGACAATGTTTGATGGCAAGCTGGTTTCCGTCAAAGAAAGTCAGATAAAAAGTAAATGGTAAATACCTCAACAACTTATTATTTTGTGGTTTTAACAATTTCACCTGGTTACTTCAGATTATTAAGACTACCTTCATATAGTTATTTTGAGCCTCGCATTAGTATCCATTAATTACATTGCTAAGTACATCTGCATTATAGTTAGTTCCTTACTTCTTGCTTTCCTCAGAAATTATTCATCATTTAATTTCACGGAATGAACATTTATGTGTCAAATTTAAGCTTCAACGTACAGGATGGAGACTTGAAAGATTTTTTTGCTCCTTATGGAGAAGTTACTTCAGCCAAAGTTATTACAAACCGCGAAACCGGCAGATCACGAGGCTTTGGCTTTGTGGAAATGTCAGACGAAGCTGCTTCTCAAAAAGCTATTGCAGAATTGGATGGTACAACGGTTGAAAACAGGTCAATCAGTGTATCTGTTGCTAAACCGAAAGAAGGCAGGTCTTCGCGTGATGACGGCGAAAGCAGTTTCAATAACCGGAATAGTTACAACGAAAACAGGTATTAAGTTCTTTTTGCATCTATATTAAAGCCCCGCATGGGGCTTTTTTTTTAAAACCGAATTTTGGCTCCTGTTTTAATGACAGGCCTTGATTGGCGGGGAGCCATTGATTAAATGGTGGATCTGAGTAATGGCTAAGCGCATCTATCCTGGCCCAATTTTTTATATTATTACGAGTTACCGTATTACTGATTCCTCTTCCATTCAATTTTTTTGAACAAACAGCAGCCATACACACCGAATAATACAGATGTAGACCTCCGCTCAAATAATGATGTGCAGAACGGATTTGCAGACTTAACAACTCTTTTGAACACCATTCCGGCCATGGTGGCCTATATAGATTGCGATATGGTTCTACAATTTTGCAATCAGCCATTTAAAATCTGGTTCAATATAGATGGGGAACCAGCTGGACAAAAGTTTCCCCTGATAGCCGGTTCAGAAATGTTTGATCAAATGCAACAAAACCTGGGTTATATTCTGGGTGGAGAAAGTACTCATTTCAAAACTTCAATTACTTCTCAAAACGGCCTGAAATACCTCGAGGCAACCCTGTCTCCTCATTTTGACCAACAGAAACAGGTAAAAGGTTTCATTCTTCATTGCACGGATGTCACCGAAAAAAACAGGACCGAAAGGGCTCTTAAAGATTACTTTGAAAATGCCTCCATTTGCCTGCATTGGGTTAA
>CBIMFG010000472.1:0-4780 GCA_966243125.1 uncultured Niastella sp. | reverse complement strand
ATGTAAAACAACACTCACAGGAAATGAGTGAAACGGTAATGCGGCAACACATAGACCTTTATGTGAATAACTATTCTTTACAACTGGGCCCTGATGGCAAAGCTGCAGTGAATACTTTTATGGATATTTACGAGCAATTGAAGAAGGTAGCTGCTCACGATAAAGAAATCTTTTTAGCAGCTACGGAGCAATAAATATGGTATAGCCTTTGAATGGCGCAGCAGTATAAATATTGAATAACGAAATATTGAATGTCGAATGTTGAAGTGGAAGAACTTCAGCATTCGATTTTTTTTTATTTGTTCAATTGAAAGTAGAGCATTTATATTTGCCACTCAATTCCGCACGCTGCCCATTCTTTATCAGCCTCTGCTACTCCCGGTTCCCGGGATTATTTGTCCCAATTCGCTGATATAAAAATAATCAATTATGCAACCTTTTCCAGTTGTGTGTTCCACGCTGTTGGCAACACATTTAGCTACATTCCTGCAACAACAGTATGGTTTGGGCGCAGGAACCACCTGTCGTTTATTGCGGGCTGCTATCAATCATGCTTACCTGGTAACCGATGGTGAGCAAAAGTATGTATTCAGGGTTTACAGTTATAACTGGCGCACTGAAGAAGAAATTATTGAAGAGCTGGGGCTGTTACAGCTTTTAATCGAAAGCCGCATTCCTGTTTCCTACGCATTGCCCGATCCCAGGGGGCATCTTATTCAACACATACCTGCGCCGGAAGGCATGCGTATGGGGGTGTTGTTCTCTTATGCAAAAGGAGAGAAGGTACTGAATTATTCAGCAGCGCTGCATTACAAGCTGGGCGAAATAATGGCCCGTATGCATACCGTAACCCGTGATCTGCCTTTTAACCGCGTGCAGTATACGCCGGCTGTTATGTTGGTTGATCCGTTGGAAAAAATAAAACAATTCATTGCTGCTGATACAGAAGAAATGCAATGGATGCAACTGGTCCAACAACAGTTGTTGAAACTGTTTAACAACGCACCCTCCAGCGCATTACGTACTGGCGTTGTGCACATGGATATCTGGTTCGATAACCTGAATATTCACAACAACGAAGACATTACTCTATTTGATTTTGACTTTTGTGGCACCGGCTGGTTGCTGTTTGATATTGCCTATTACCAGTTGCAGTTATTCCAGATTGAAAAAGACCCCGAACAGCATCAATTAAAGCTGAACAGTTTTTTGAAAGGCTATGAATCAATAATACCCATACCCCAAGCCGAAAAGCAATTGATCCCCGCTGCCAGTGTTAGTATGTACTTCTTTTACCTGGGGGTACAATGCGACCGTTTTGAAAACTGGACCAACACCTTTTTGAATGAAACGTATTTGAAGCGGTACATTACGGTGCTGGTAAAGAAGTTATATGAGCATTACCAGTTGCCGCAGTAGTTACTGCGCTTTGGCCAATCCTTTTTTATAGGTTTCCAAACAGCGTTTACGGGCTGTATCATGATCAACAATGGGTGCCGGATAGGTGAATTCCTCCAATTCCGGCACCCATTTTTTTATATAAGTAAGATCAGGATCGAATCTTTTTGTTTGAGTATAGGGGTTGAAAATTCTGAAATAGGGCGCTGCATCGCAACCACAGCCTGCAGCCCATTGCCAGTTGCCATTGTTGCTGGCCTGTTCAAAATCGAGCAGCTTTTCTGCAAAATAAGCTTCGCCCCAGCGCCAGTCGATCAATAAATGTTTGGCCAGAAAGGACGCAGTGATCATTCGCACGCGGTTATGCATAAAACCGGTGGTGTTTAATTCGCGCATGCCTGCATCAACAATGGGGTAACCCGTATTGCCTTGGCACCAACGGGCGAACTCTGCTTCATTATTTCGCCATTGTATAAAATCGTATTCCGCCTTAAATGCTTTACCCTTGCCTACATGCGGAAAATGCCATAGGATGGTTTGAAAGAAATCGCGCCAAATGAGCTCATTTAAAAAAGTTTCATTCAGCTTCATAGCTTTTTGCGCCAGTTGTCTGATGCTGATGGTGCCAAAACGCAGGTGTACGCCCAAATGACTGGTGCCTGCTATACCGGGGATGTCGCGTTGTTTATCGTACTTTTTTATGATGGCATTATCGGGTGAATCGGTTGGAAACTCACTCCCGGTTTTTTCAAACCCGATTGCCTGTAATGAAGGAATGCGTTTGGCCGCCTGCTGATAAAAATTATTGAAGTACTTTTTTGTTGGATAGCTTTTTAAATAGAACTCGTTGAGTTTGGCCTTCCATTTTTTACTGAAGGGTGTGAAAACGGTGTAGGGCTTGCCATCATCTTTTACTACTTCATTCTTTTCAAAGATCACCTGGTCTTTATAAGTATGAAAGGTGATGCCGTGTTCTGTTAAAAATTTAGCAATGCTTTCATCGCGTTCCTGCGCATAAGGTTCATAGTCGTGATTGGTGAAGACTTCTCCAATGGTATATAACTTCACCAGTTGTTTAAAAGCATTGAGTGGGGTATCGTGATAAACGATCAGCGTAGCGCCCAACTCTTTTAACTGTTGTTGTAATGCTGTTAACGCATCATGTATAAATTCAACCCGGCGATCAGTCTTGTTGGGCAACTGATCAAGAATGTTGGTATCAAAAATAAAAATGGGTAACACAGGGGCATCACCTTTCAATGCATGATATAAACCAGCATTGTCATGCAATCGTAGGTCTCTGCGGAACCAAAATATATTAATAGGTGCGATTGGTTATTGATTTTAGCTTTAGTTAAATAAGAGGTTGTTATGGTTGCAAGTTTCATGTTAACAGGTTGACAGGTTAACTTGTTAACACGTCAACTTTTCAACTCGTCAACTAACACAACTTTATACAGTTCTGAAACTAATTTATTACTATAAATCTTATTCCTGAACTGCTTTACCCAACGAATCCCAAACAACGCATTGGTTAAAAATACCTCATTGGCAGCCTCCAACTCCTCTGGCGTACAAACTTTTTCATGTACTGAATAACCCGCTCTAGGCAGCTCTGTTAATAAATGCTGACGCATTACACCGGCCACCCCACCTTCAGAGAGTGGGGGCGTATAAATACTGTTTTGATGAACCCTGAACACATTGGCAATGGTTCCATCACAAATACGATTGTGTGCATTCAACACAAGGCAATCGTTCAACTGATGTTGCCGGGCATATTGGGCCGCCATAACATAGGGAAGGTAGTTGTTCGATTTGAGGTTTGATAACTGGTCACAGCTTTTTTGAATATCCGGACAAACATCAATGGTTAAACCCGTTTCGTTGAACAACAGGTAATCATTAGCCAACGGTTCTGCCTGAATCATAATTGATGCATAAGCATCTTCAGTTGCAAACAGGGTTCCATTGCCCCGCAGTACGGTAAGGCGTACCCGTGCGGCGCCGGTAATGTTGTTGCGGTTACACAATTCCAAAATGGCCTGAGTAATGTAGCCGGCCGTATACGTTTCGGGCAACTGCATATTCAGTACAGTCAGCCCTTTGTTCAACCGCTCCATATGCAAAGGAAAAAGGGGCATTTGTTTATTCACCACTTTGATGGTTTCAAAAAGGCCATCGCCAAAACGCAATCCCCTGTTGTTGGCGGAAATGATGGGCGTTGCGGCCGGTATTACTTCTCCATTATAAAACAACCAGTTGTTCATGGGGTGAAGTTCTGTAAAGAATACAAAAAGACAAAAAGTCATTAGCACAACTGCGTGGTTAAATGGCAAACATTACCGGCTGTGCTCCCTATCAAACAAGGACCTAACAAGGAGGTAGCAGGGACTTAGCAGGGACATTGTTTTTATTAGGTCCCTGTAATGTCCCTGTAAAGTCCCAGTTAGGGTATGAAAAGTTATTGAACAGCATCGAAGGGGCTTGCCAGGAACCGGACGGAGTTGAGGGCGAGGGCCTATTGCAAAAAAAAATCCGCTCCGATATTTCGGAGCGGATCACAGACATTTTGACTGATGTGACTGTCTTAGTTCATTTCTTTAAAGGGAGGATCACACGTTCTGGTCAATGATACCGTTTTTTACCGCATACATAACCAGACCAGCCATTGACTTGGCGCCGGTTTTGGTTTTGAGTTTGTCGCGGATAGCTTCAACGGTACGTGGGCTGATTTCAACAATATCAGCGATTTCCTTGGTCGTTTTCTCTTCACACATGAGCTTCAAAACCCGGATCTCTTTTTCGGAAAGATTTACGTCCTGAGGGCCGGCTATATCTGTGCGTTTGGTACGCAAGCCAGTTAATAAAGCCTTGTTGGTAAGCTCATTAAAAAAGAATTCCTGTTCGTAGCAGGTTTTAATGGCCTGGTAAATGGTTTCCGAATCAGAGTTCTTGGTGAGGTAAGAGTTAGCTCCAATTTCCATGAGCTTGCTGATCATTGAATGATCGTTGTGCATGGAAAGAATGATAACTTTTGCTTCTGGCCGAAGTTTGCGAATCTCTGGCAGGGTTTGGATGCCATCCATAATAGGCATCTGAATGTCCAACAGGATGATGTCTGGTTCAATGTGTCTGAGCAAGTTCAAGAGTTGCATGCCGTTGTCGGCTTCGGCAATCAACTCTACATCCCTTTTAGCAGCGAGGGCTGTACGTACTCCTGCCCTGAATAGGGCATGGTCGTCGGCAATAGCTACTTTAATAACGCCTTCGGTGTCAGGTTTTTTCATGCGGGTTTGTATTTTTAATAGAATAAGGGATTGAAAATGTCTGTTTACACTACTTCCATTTTCGCCCCCAAAATCTTAAATTTTCGTGACAA
>CBIMFG010000471.1:0-4785 GCA_966243125.1 uncultured Niastella sp. | reverse complement strand
GTGCGAGCCAGATAATAAAGAAAAACAGCAACACGCCACCCAGGGTAAACGTTGCGCTGCCAATGCTGCGCGGCGTTGTTAAAAACGTACCCAACGCGTCCATCACCGAGGTATAAATATTCAGGTTGGTGGTAAATACGATCAGCCAAAGCACCACAGTAAGAAATAAAATGGGCCGGCGGAAACCGGTGAGCACCGGCTGGTAATTCAGGCGTGTTTGAACATTGCGGCGCAGGCGGCTGGCAACAATCTGTTGCAGAATAGCTTCTATACATATTTTACTGAATACAGCCAGGCCAATGGCCTGTGTAAAGGCAAAAATGGCGGCGCTGCCCAGGATCTGGGCTAATGAAACCCGGCCAGCCATATTGCACAACACACTCACCAGGTTCAGGATGTTATGCAGGTTGATCACAAACTTCAAAAAGCTGCGCATGGGCAGGTTCTGTTGTATTTGAGAAAGAAACAACATGCCAAACACCACTGACAATATATTCAACAAAATAAGCCAGGTGCGTTGCCCTAACCCGGGATCGGCCATATGATGGGTAAAGGAAAAACAGATGTACAGCACCACCATAGCTATCCAATAGAGGAACAACCGGCGCGGCCATTTTTTCCAGCAAATGATGGTGAGAATAATCAGCATCAAAAACTGCATGGATTCAATGTATACAGAAGGTGCATGCAGATCGAACAAGGGCGCTACTGCAAACATCATTATAAAAGCAGCAACAATGTAATTATGCGGCAGGTATTCAAATTCCAGGTAACCGATGTTGTCCATCGCATTCAGGCGCTTCAGCGTTCTGATGTTGCGATAGATCCAGATAAAGAACAACAACCCGATCAGCAGCAGGAATAAGCGCTTATGGCCGCTGTCTTTAAAATAGTAATGCAAGGCTTTTTTCTCGCCATCCACCGCTTTGCCTAATGAATTGCGGGCGGTGCTGCTAAGGCTGGTGGTATCTTTCTCCCATAAATAATTGTATTCTTTACCAAAAATGCGGGCGGTTGAGGTATTTAATAAGGTACTTACTTTTTCAAGTAATTGTGCCGCCGTAATGGAGTTGCCCGATACATGCGTTTGCAACAGGTTAACAGCTGCCAGGCTGCCACGGAGTTTTTGGGTTGAACCGCCGAAGAGATCGCGCATGCCTTTTAATTGCGGTTGAAACTGTGCACGTAAGGCCGAATCGCGCCACATTTGCCGCATGATGGTATCCCCTACCAGGGTTTTCATGCTGTTGCGCAGGTCAACCAGTTTGCCTTCGGTACTATCCAGCATTTCGCGGTCTTCCTTACAACTGGCTTGTATATTCAACAGCAGGGTTCTGAACACCTGCAGGTTGCGCAGGTTAAGCGCCGCGCTGTTATTAAGCACATTGTCTTTTAGAACGGCTAACATGGAATCGGTATCGGCCAGCCGTGATCTGATCAGTTTTACTGGCAGGCCCAGTTCGCTTTTATTCCTGACATTATTTAAGATCAGGTAGGTTTTTTCTATTTGTAACTGAAAATCGCTGGTAGTGAGTTTGGCGGAGTCGGCAAACAGGGAGTTGATGGGATTGTTTCTTCTGAAACGGCTCGTATCCTTGCGGGCTGAATCGGCTATAGTAAACTTTCGGGTTGAATCTGCAGGAGGCCGGGGGGTATGTTGCGCCCGGGAGGGGTACGCTAACAACAGGCTAATGATCAGGATGGCCAAACGGCCAGGGGGCATTCTCATGAATACTAGATTTTTGAGCTGCTAAACTATAAAAACTAAGCTAAAAATTCTAATACAGTTCTAATACGGTTATGCCGTATGCTTTTCCACCAGCCCGCGCATTTGCTTTACCGAATAGGGCTTTTCAATAAAAGCTTCTGCCCCCGCCGCTTTTGAAAATTCGCTGATGGCCGGGCTGGCAGACATCATAATAACCGGAACATTCCTGGTGACGTCCTGACTTTTCAGGTGTTTACATATATCCAGGCCATCAACCCCGGGCAATTGTTTGTCGATAATAAAAACATCGGGCACCTCAAAATTACCGGCCAGTATATTGTTTCCATTAGGGCAAATAGTTACTTCATATTCAGCTTCGTTAAAGATCAAACTCGCAGAATCCTGAATGGCCGGGTCATCGTCAATAATGATGATCTTTTTCATTTATGTAAGGTAACAATTACCACGCGTGAATAAAAGGAAAAAAGGCGGAATTACCTTTTATAATTAGAGGAAATAATTCCACACGCCCAGGCAAAAAAGCAACGGTTTTAAAATTGCAAAGCTTACCCTGCTATGGGAAAAACACATGTAAATATACTGATGGCCGACGACGACGTGGAAGACATTGAACTGATAGAAGAAGCTATATTGAATATAGAACCGAACGCTACCCTGCATAAATTTCACAATGGCCATTCCGCCATTGAATATTTGCATTCGGCGCCCGACGACGATCTTCCCTGCCTTATTATTCTCGATTACAATATGCCGGAGTTAAAGGGCTCAGAAGTGCTGTCATTCATGAAATCGAAAAAACGTTACGCTACTATTCCCAAAGTTGTTTTAAGTACTTCTAACGCTTATATGCACCAGCATGAATGCATGAATAACGGTGCTTCGGAATACATAGTAAAGCCCGACAATATGAACGAATTAAGTGGGTTGGCTAAAAAACTATTGAATTATTGCCATGGCGCCTGTTAATCCTTTGGCAGGTATATTGAAAAAGAAGCGCCTTTATTGGTTTCTCCCGTTGCCACGATGGCTCCTTTGTAATTCTGTACAATTTTTTTCACAATCGACAAGCCAATACCCGATCCCTTTGTGCTGGCTGAATTATTAAGCCGTTGAAAGATCTCAAATATTTTACCGGCATATGCCTGTTCAAAACCAATTCCGTTATCAGTAACCGAGATCCTATAATAAAGCTTGTGTTTATCAAGGCCGGGGATGAGTACTTTTTCTCCATTTACCAGTTCTGACTTTACAGTTATTTCTACCTCCCGGTCGGGATGTTTGTATTTGATGGAATTATTGATCAGGTTAAAAAACACCTGCTTTAACTGGGAAGGAACGCCCCTTACAACAGGTAATTGCCCGGCAATGATCTTTCCTTTTTCCTCTCCCACTTCCTGTATTACTTCTTCAATGATCTTGTTAAGGTACACGCCTTCATAATTACCGGCATTAAAGGTGGAGCGGGAATAGATCAACAGATCCTCTATGAGCGCTTTCATTCGTTCAGCCGATTTAAGCGCGCGGTTTATATAATCCCGGCTTTTATCATCCAACTGGTTGGCAGGTTGATCTGCAATGTAGTTTATGTACAGCGTTATCTTGCGCAAAGGTTCTTTCAGATCGTGTGAAGCAGCATATACAAACTGTTCAAGTTCTTTATTCTGAAACTCCAGTTGCCCCAGGTAATCATTGGTCCGGTCTTCTGCCAGTTTTCTTTCGGTAAGGTCGCGGGTTACTTTAGTAAATCCAAGCAGGCTGCCTTCCTGGCCGTGTATAGCGGTTAATACAATACTGCCCCAAAAGGCGCTGCCGTCTTTTCTTTTTCGCCAGCCTTCATGCAACGCCTTCCCTTCTTCCCTGGCCAGTTTTAACAGTTGCAGGGGTAATCCTTTTTCCCGGTCTTCGGGCAGGTAAAACTCCTGAAAGCTTTTGCCTACAATTTCTTCGTCTTTATAACCCTTTATTTTTTCAGCTCCTTTGTTCCAGTTCATAATGTTCCCATCCTTATCCAGTAACAGGATGGCATAATCTTCCACCTCTTCTACCATTTTATGGTACTGCTCTTCACCCTTCTTTAATTCTTCTGTTTGTAGTAACAGTTGTTTAGCCAGCGTGATGTCGTAAAAACAATTGATGGCGCCTAGCTGATGGCCGGCATTATCAACAACCGGATTAATATCTGCCCTGATGTACAGGCGGGAACCATCGGGCCGTTCCAGCATAAATTCAAGGTCTGTTTTAGGCAAGCCGTCTTTAAGGCAGGCAGCCACGGGGCTTTGATCATGGGGCAATAAGGTACCATCTAACTGATACAGTTTATAACTACCACTAAAGCGTTCATTCGCATCACCCAATTGGGGCCGCCTTCCCCACAATTGCACTGCCTGTTCGTTATATCGCTGAATAACGCCGTTCATATCGTATATGCTAACCGCAGTTGGCATACAATCTAAAATACGGGTTTCGCCTAAATAATCAGTGATAGTGAGCTGCTTTTCCATTAATATACTATTAGGATCCTTGTAAAATTACCAAATTAACAATTGAAACAGTTGAAATTGCTACTAATTGATACGCACAGTGACAAATATACTGGCATAGTTTTTACAGAACGTAATTAGAAGCAGCAGGATTTATATATGCAATCAGAAGCCGTTTGGATTATTGATGGGGACGAAGATGACCAGATAATGGTTCAGGAAGTATGGCGCGAGTTACACCTGCCGAACGAACTCGTATTTTTGGAAACTGCAGAATCGGCGCTTGATCATCTCAGTAAAATAAAAACCGCCCCCTTTATTATTATTTGCGAACTCAACCTGCCCAAAACAGATGGATTTGCGCTACGGGAAAGTATGCTCAAAAGCGATTCAAAAATATTTAAAAGCGTTCCTTTTATCTTCTGGTCAACGGAGGTTTCTGAAAGCCAGATCCTGCGTGCATATGACCTGTCGGTTCATGGACTTTTTATAAAGGATACTAACTTTGAAGAGTTGAAAAAAACCTTTACGCATATTCTTAATTACTGGTTAAAAAGCAAAATGCCTTCTAAAAAG